>NZ_LNII01000116.1:0-4395 GCF_001463365.1 Enterobacter sp. 50793107
CGCCGTAGCCCTGCACCGCAAAGCAGCTCTCCGGCACATCGCCGGTGTCGCGCATCCAGTCGCGCACGGACTCCGCACGCTTAAGCGACAGCACCTGGTTGGACGGGTCATCGCCCGTGCTGTCGGTGTGACCCGCTACCACAATCAGCCAGCCGGGCTTCGCCTTAATTCCCACCAGCGAATTCACCAGCAGCTTCGTGGTGCCGGGTTTCAGCGCCCATTCTCCGGTGTCGAACAGGGACATGCTGTCGAGGCGGACAGTCTGCGGCCCCTGTACGATTTTCTTAATGACCGGACGAGGTGGCGGCGGTGGCGTCCAGCTATTGATGGCGGCTTCTACCGGCGGGATCAGACGCATGCCCTGGTACAGGCCAAGTCCGTAACGCAGTGGCTGGCCCCGGCGCAGCCAGTCGTCCAGCAGGCGGCTGTCTGCGCGCAGACGCTGCTGCGCCTGCTGCTTCGGCTCAGGTGGCGTGCCGCTGAGACGGTGGTACACGGCAAGGTGGTCGCCCACGCTGCGTACCAGCCGCTGGTTGTTGATAAAGGACGCCAGCATCGCCAGCGCAAGGAAGACAAAACAGATACCCCCAGCCAGCCGCATATCCTGCATCCGGCGGCTGATGCCGTGGCGGCGCGGCAGGTGCGGCAGCAATACCTCCGGCAGCGGCAGTAAATTCGGTGCAAGGACAGGTTGCGGGCAAAGCGTGGTGATACCGGCTATCTGCTGCTGCCAGAGGTTATCCGCAGTGGCGGCGACCGGTGTCAGACAGATACCAGTCGCGCAAAGATTCAGCTGCGGAAGCTCACCCTGCCGGACGCTGAGTGGCCGGGTGAGATGGTGTGCCGTCAGCGCCAGTATGCTCTCCAGCCACAGCGTGTCATGCAGGCGCGAAGCGCGGCTGCCGCTCTCCCGCTGCCAGTCCGTCACCGGCAGGGCGACATGACCGTTCTGCCGCACCCGCACGCCCGGCAACCCCGGTGTGACGGTAAACCACTGCGCCTCTCCTTTATGGTGAAGTGCAGGCGGCGATACCCAGGCCACACTCCATACCGGTGGCACACCGTTCAGCCAGCTCCGGCACTGCGCAATGCTGCGTCGCCAGCCACGCAGAGACTGCGCCAGCGCCTCTTCCGAGGTCTGCTGTTCCGGTATCAGCACCAGCAACACCGAGACCTGCGACACCAGAGCCGGGCGGACGGCTGCCAGATGCTGCGCCAGCAGCGGCAGCTGTTCTGCGTTTTGCGCGTGCAGATACCAGCCCTGACGGGTTTCACGATAAGCGGTATCGGGGGAAAACAGGGGGGCCGTGTCGCCGCAGACCAGCACCACCGCCCCCTGAAAATCTTCCGGCGGCAGGCTGTGCTCCGTTACCGGTATGCTGACGAACTGGCGGCGCCGCCACCGGTGCCAGAGCGCCGCGCCGCAGACCAGCAGAATACAGACGCTGAGCACAGAACGGCTGACGGTGGACAACGGCCAGAAACCCACGACCAGCCACAGGGCAAGAGCAGCAGCAAACAGTGTGAGAAGCGTTCGGGAGAGTTCACGCATCTGTTATCCCTGCCCCGCAATCTGTGACACCTGCTGCGCCAGCGAGGACGAAAACATCAGCCACAGCGCCGCCAGCACCACCACGCCCGCCGCCCAGCCCAGCCAGTACAGCCGGCGTCCGGAACGTAAGCGCGAGGCGCGAACCACCACCGGTGTCTCCTGGGTCAGCGCAAACGGCGGTACGCGCTCACTCAGCGCCTTCACCACATCCTCCCGCCGCTCATCATCCTGCGTGCGGTACTGGCCGGTGAAGCCCAGTTGCAGGGTGCGGTACAGACAGGTCAGCACCGTCACATCCGGCGCAGGCTCGCGCAGGGCCGTGCGGATACGCTCCCACAGCTCTTCCCCGGCATTCAGGGTACGGAAAAACCGCGCCTGCAGCGGGTCCTTGCGCCACTGGCGGTAGCCATCGTCCTGTATGTCCCGGTTCAGCACGCTCTCATCCAGCAGGGCGCAGTACGCATACAGCATATGGTCGCAGGACACGGTGCTGAACCCGGCTCCGGTCAGTGATTCACGCGCGGCATTCACCCACCGGCAGGCCCGGCGATACAGCGCTTCGCCGTCCTTTATCTCCTGGCCGCTGCGCAACTGGCTGACCATCAGCCAGCCCGGATAAAAGGTTTTGTTTATCAGGTTAATTTCAGCATCGTTCATGAGCGCAGCACCGCAAACAGTTCAAGTTTCACCTCACCGAGCGAGCCCGGCGTATAGAAAGTGCAGTTGCCCGCGTCCAGCATGGCGCGCGCCGCGTCAGTGGACAAATCCAGCGCAAAATACTGGTTCTCCAGACGCAGCGGAATGGCCGCCGGGACATGGCTTAACGGCTTAATCACCATCCCGCTCAGGGCGATGTTCACCACCTCAGACACGTCGTCATGGCTGCCCGCCTTGCACAGTTGCGGGAAGCGCGTCTGGAGTTCGTGGTTCGGCATGGCGGAGCGCACAGACAGATAGAAATCCGCCCCTTCACGCAGCCGCGCGTCATGCAGTTTCCCGCGCCAGATTTCCCGGTCTTCGCCCTGTATCAGTTCAATGGTGATCACGCGCGACGGCAGGCTGGCTTCCAGCAGTTTATCGAGCAGGGTAAACAGCGGCTGGAACACCGTTTCCGGTGCGTCATGCCGGTACGGGGGAATGGCTTCCACATCATGTTCAAGCGAAAAGGTCAGCAGGCTGCCGGCAAGACGGGCCAGCTCGCGGTACAGCAGTTCCGGATGGCGCGACGGCGTCTGGTGCAGCTCCGTCAGTACCGGCTCCGCGCTGTTCAGGGCGTTCAGCAGCCAGAACAGCGACACGTCCGCCACGGCGAAGTCCGCCATCCGCTCGTTGCTTTCACGACGCATCGCCATCAGGCGCTTACGCCGGGCGGCAAGGCGATGCAGCAGGTCACCCAGTTCACTGAGCAATAACGGGCTGGCGGATAAAGAGAGCAGCGGCGGTATAAAACTCCCCTCCTGTATCCACTGCCCCTGCGCATTACGCGCCAGTCTCGCCACCGGACAGGTCAACCAGGCGCTGTTCTCCTGGGTGGACAGACGCAGCGTCAGCGTATGGCGCAGTACCGCCAGCTCGCTGCGCTCATGCCCGGCCAGCTCCTGCACAGTCACCCGCTCAGACTGCCAGCGGCGCGGACGCGCACTGTCGCGCCCGTCATCGAGATTGCCGCCGTTCGCGCTGAGCAGCGGCAGGCACAGCAGCACCTCCACGCTCTCCTGCGCCACCGACGAGACATCACACACCGGTGGCAGGTTGTCGGCCAGCCCTGTGTCAACCAGCGTCCCGTCAGCGAAACGGACCACCAGTTTCGTCGCGTTCAGTCGAGAGAGCGCAAGCGCGCCCTCGTCGAACTCCGCGCACAGCACACCCCACGGGTGTGCCAGCGCCATCCGGGCCACGGTGTCGGCCACATGTGCATCCCAGCGGGCCTGCTGCTGGAACTGCTGCGGGGTCAGAAAGGCCCCGTCTTCCCATAACGGACGATAGATTTTCATCCCTGCGACCGCCTTACGCTTTGGCTTTCGGCATCTGGGAAACCAGCGACAGGTTCACGTCCATGCCTTCCACCTGGAAGTGCGGCACCGCGAACAGCTTCACGCGGAAGAAGCCCGGGTTGTCCTCAATATCTTCCACCACCACCTTCGCATCGCGCAGCGGGTGTGAGGCCTGCAGCTCGTCGCCCGGGTCGGTCATTTCGGTCACCAGACTGCGTACCCATGTATTGAGTTCCAGCTCCAGCAGACGGCGATCTTTCGTCGTACCGATATTTTCGCGCTGAATAAGTTTCAGGTAATGCGCAATGCGCGACAGCAGGAAGATATACGGCAGACGGGCATTGATGCGGCTGTTGGCAGTGGCGTCGGCGGTGTCGTACAGCGCCGGTTTCTGCGCCGAGTTCGCCGAGAAGAAGCAGGCGTAGTCGCGGTTCTTGTAGTACGACAGCGGAATAAAGCCCAGGTTAGCGAATTCAAACTCGCGGGTTTCCGGGATCATCACCTCTGACGGGATTTTCACCTGGTTGCCGGTACCCAGATCGTACAGGTGGATCGGCAGGTCTTTCACGGCCCCGCCTGCCTGTGGGCCACGAATTTGCACGCACCAGCCGTTGTTGATGAAGCTCTTCACCATGTTGGAGGCGAAGGAGAAAGATGCGCTCGTCCACAGGTATTTTTCGTGGTCCGGACCTTTCACCTGCTCAACGTAGTTGAAACTGCGAACCGGCACCGTGTCCGGACCGTAAGGCAGACGCCCCAGCACGCGCGGCATCACCAGGCGGGTATACCGGGCATCGTCGGTGTCGCGGAAGGATTTCCATTTGATGTATTCGGCACGGTCATTTTCAG
>NZ_LNII01000117.1:0-2990 GCF_001463365.1 Enterobacter sp. 50793107
ACTATAGACATAGTGCTGGTGATCTTATATGTTTTTTTTTTGTTTGAGGATTCGGCGACTACCGAGATTTATACTTATCTATTCGTCGGCAGCGTCAGATGGTTATAAGAGACAGTAAAATATTCAGTGCATCCACGCTTGGTGTATATTCTGTAGGCTATCAACTTGCATCAATATTTGCAATTTTGCTGATGGCAATTAACAAAGCAACAGTTCCTTATTATTATGACTACATCAAAAATGGCAGCCTCACGCATTCAAAAGTAAAAAAAATCGCTTTGTTAAGTTTGTTAATTACACCTTTGCCGTTCGTTTTTTTCCTCATAATACCTCAGTCAATATACAGTTGGGTATTAGGACCCGGCTTCGAAAGTGCAAAATACTATGCTGTACTATTTGCACTAGCCATATCTTTAACAATACCTTATTTATTGCTCGTTAATTTTTATTTTTATCATGGTAGGAATAAAATCATATCATTTTGCACGATTGTATCAGCTGTAATCTATATTTTATTGGTTTATGTATTGGCCAACCATAATATAAAGTATGTACCTTATGCTATGATAATATCTAACTCGATTGCAATATGTATGCTGTATATTAATATTAATAAGGTTGTGGAAAAATGAACCTTGTAGTTTGCTTTACACCTTTGCAAATATTAATAGCGAAGGCAGTGATCCAGAAAGAAGGAATAGATTATAGTTCTATTCGTTTTGTTTATTTTTCTAAGATTGAAGATGATAAGCATAAGAAATATTATTCGCTCATTGCTGAGCACTGTAAACAATCTGAATTCATAAAAGATGTGTACTCATTTAAATTATTATGTAAGCTTAGAAAAAGATTTATTACTTCTAGATTCGATAAGGTTTTATTAGCAAGCCTTGACGATAGTATAAGCCATTATCTTTTGTCATTTATAAAATTTAATGAGCTTATAACATTCGATGATGGTATTGGAAATATTTTAAAGTCAGGCTCTTATTTTAAAGAACATCATAGGAAATCGTTGAAGAAAAAAATTTTTACTGTAGTACATTGTTTTTTAGGTAGGAAATATTACTTAGAGTCAGTTAAACGCAGATCTAACAGACATTATACAATTTTTAAAGATTTTGAAAACTGTGTGCAAAATGCGATTTTTTTAGAACTATTTGAATCAACTGAACTTTCAAAAAGTGATAAGGTCATTGATATTTTCTTGGGAACTATCTACGACGAAATTAATACATCTAAAAATGGGCATAAGTTAAAAACTGATGTCAGACAATTGCTGAAGAAAGCCCCGGAAAAACCAAAATATATCCCACATCCTAGGGCATTAGATAAAGAATTTGAGTCTTTTAAATTTAGCAGTAGTAGTATTGCAGAGGAAATAGTATTTGACTTAATTCGCGATGGATACCTGGTTAATCTATATGGCTTTGCAAGTAGTTCTCAGTTTAATTTGTATACAGTAAGGAATGTAAATATATATGTGATAGATTCGCCATGGCTTACTTCAGCAATGAAAGATGGAATAAGTATGCTTGCCAACAAGTTGCCAGAAGAAAATCATATTCACATCTGATACCCATATAATTAAGTGTTATTAAATATGAATGTACTAGCTATAGTTTGGTTTTTGGTTTACGCCATAAATAGCCTTTTTCCTGCTTCACTCGTTTTTAATATCTTATCTTATTTGCTGTGGTTGGTTACAGTAGTTTATTTATTTAGAATGAAAGTGCAATTTACTTTCTTTAATTTCATGGCAATTTTTGCCTATACAACTACTGGGCTTAGTTGCCTAATTGCAGAATTTGGTTCTTACTTTGTTGAAACACAGACCATAAGCTATTTGACAGGCGCGACATCCCGTAATCTCTCATTGTGCTTCTTTCTTTTGTACAGTAGTTATGCTGGATTTAGTCTTGTAAAACGTTTGTTGCCAACGACGTACCCTCAAATCATTTCTTTAAATAGACTAGTTTATTCATTTATTCCATTTTTAAGCTCTGCATTAATTATTGGGCTTTTTTATATTAGTATTAGATATGGTTCTCCGAATGATTATAACGTTGATCGCTTTTATTATTGGGCCAATATAGCTCCCTCTTGGGGGGACTATTTGAAGTTTAATTTGGTACAATTAAGTTTCTTATTAGGTATGATGTATGCAGCACGTCCTTATAAGTGGTTGCTTGTTATGTTTGTTTTGGGATTAATTGCACAGATATTGGTTGGTGAAAAATTTACTGGTGTGTTTTCCGCGATTGTATTTTTTATTACACCATACTTTATCATACACTCAAGTAAGTTTAATGTATTTTCAACGAAGAATATTGTTATTACTCTGGTGATTACCTTCATTTTCTCTATTGCAATTTATAATAGCTATGCAGCTATTGTGGGGCAAAAAAATGCAACTGAGAGTTTTCTATCTAGGATTATCTTGCAATCACAAATGTGGTGGGCAGTAGATAATATCTCCGGAGAGATAAAAGATTATTCTGAATTAATTCGCTCATTCTTTGGTACGGCAAGCGAGGACAGATATCGAGGGATATTCTACTTGATGTCGCAAATAACACCTCCAAATATATTTGAAGGCTATTATGAAAAAGGAATTAACTTTACAATGGCTTCACCTGTCAATTTCATTTACTTTTTTGGTTATCCTTTGTCATTATTAGTTGCTTTGCCAGTAGGTTTTATTTGCGGGGTCTTGTATGGCATGTTCCGAATTGCAGTTATGAACTATGATTATTGGATAATATTATTATTTATTAAAATACATTACACCATCGTTAGAATTCTAACTATGGGTGAAACGTACGCACTCACGGATCCAAAATTTATAATTCTTTGTTTTATTGCTTTGGTTTATACTTTATTTGTTTGCTTAATGAAACGTCGGGAGAAAGTTTATGCGATTTAGTTTAATTCTTCCGATTTATAATGTTCAGGATTATTTAGAAGATTGTCTGTCGTCTATTCATAAA
>NZ_LNII01000118.1:0-56995 GCF_001463365.1 Enterobacter sp. 50793107
GGTTAATGTATATGTTGACGGTTATTTACACATCGCAGAATTGACCCACCCTTCCCGCTGTGCCTTAATATCCACGTCGCCCAAAAGGGTATGTCCAGGAAAAACACAGTGAGTCAGGCCACACGTATGCGAAAACGACATCGATTTAACACTCGAATGACCCGCATCATATTGCTAATCAGCTTCCTGTTTTTCTTTGGCCGCTTCGTTTATTCCTCCATTGGTGCCTGGTATCACCATCAGGACAAACTCCAGTCGCAGCAAACCAGCCTGAACGTCGATACTGCCGATCGCTAATCCACCGGTGGGTTTTGTATTATCCGAATAATGGCCGCGATCCCTTTGCTGAGGATCTTATCCTGACGCATCACAACAGCCAGCTGCCGTTGCAATACGGGTTCAAGCGACATGACGCTTAGCCCTTCGCGGTCAGCGGCGTGTTCAACCGCCATTCGCGGTACAATGCTATAACCCAACCCCGCGCGAACCATCCGTTTAATGGCCTCAATGCTGCCAAGCTGCATCACCGGCGCAATCGCTAACCCACATGCCGCAAACCAGCCATCTATCAGCGCGCGGGTGCCACTGCCGGATTCAAAGGCAATCAGCGGCTGAAGGTGCAACGCCTCAGGGGTTAAACGCGAAAATCGCTCCTGCTGCATAAGCGAGGCAATAAAAACAAACTCTTCGTCCATCACCGTCACGACGTCCAGACTTTTACCACTGACAGGCAGGGTCACCAGCCCCAGATCGAGACGGTTTTCTTCTATCGCCCTGACAATGTCGAGGGTGTTGCCCGTGGTTACCCCCACTTTCAGGAGTGGGTAGTCGCTGCGTAACTGCTGCAACAATGGCGGTAAAAGATGGATACAGGCCGTTGCGCCAGTGCCAAGCGTCACGGTGCCGCTCACGTCGTGGCTGAACTCACTCACGGAACGAACCGCTTCATATACCGCCTGCTGAATACGCTCTTCGTGGAGCAGCAGAGCCTGTCCGGCAGGTGTAGCCTTGATACCACGCCCGGTTCGTTCTACCAGCCGCGTTTGCAGAAACTGTTCCAGCTGACGTATTTGCAGACTAACGGCGGGCTGGGAAATACCGAGCAGATCCGCTG
Source organism: Enterobacter sp. 50793107 (assembly GCF_001463365.1). Classification (NCBI taxonomy): domain Bacteria; kingdom Pseudomonadati; phylum Pseudomonadota; class Gammaproteobacteria; order Enterobacterales; family Enterobacteriaceae; genus Enterobacter; species Enterobacter sp. 50793107. The sequence goes on from NZ_LNII01000118.1 coordinate 1,115, forward strand.
CAGCCGAAAAGCTGCCGCGCTGGATCACCAGACGGAAGGTCGCAAGATGTCCCAGATTGAGCGTCGTCATGCAAAGTTTCTCTTATACGGGTCATAAAGATACGGCACTGCCAGCACAATACCGCGCCCGTTATGCTCAGGACAACTGAATAACGGAATGAAAACTCATGGAAACACCTGCACTTCCCCGCCGCCTCGCCCTCACCGCCGGATGTAATCAACTTATCAACTGGGGGATCTCTTTTTATATGCCCGGCACTTTTGCCCTCGCCATTATCGCCGACAGGGGATGGACATCGCCCCAGCTCTATCTCGGCCTGACGCTGGCGATGCTGGTGATGGCCGCCGTCTCCCCTTTTGTCGCCCGTCTGCTGGCACGCTTTGGCGGGCAAAACGTGGTGATGAGTGGAACGCTGCTGATCGCCGTAAGCTGCGCGGGGATGGCATACACCCAGACCCTTCTCGGCTGGTACAGCGCCTGGCTGGTGACCGGTATCGGGATGCGCCTGTCGCTCTACGATGCGCTATTCGCCGCGCTGGTAAACCTGTATGGACAGCAGGCGCGAAAAACGATCTCACGCATTACGCTGGCAGGTGGGCTGGCGTCTGCTGTTTTTTGGCCGCTGGGAGACACGCTGCTGAAGGTGATGAGCTGGCAGCATGCGCTGCAAATTTACGCTCTTTTTGGACTCCTGAGCGCGGTATGCATTCGAACCCTCCCCCACCAGCGTCTGGCGATTACCCGCAGCGTAAGTGCCCCCATCCCGGCCGGTGAACGGCGTAACGGCTGGCTTTACGCAACGTTTATCGCCCTCATTACGTTCGTCTCTAACGGCACATCCACGCACCTGCCGGAGTTTATCGCCAGCGTCGGCCTGCCGATCGCCCTCGGCATGCTGTGGGGAGTCGGCCAGACGGGGGCGCGCGCAATCGAGGTCATGGCGGGAGCCCGCTCAACCCCACTCTCCCTTACACGCTTTACCGCCCTCGCGATGCCGCTCTGCTTTCTTCTTGGGCTAAGCAGTACCCTGTATGCCTGGTGTGCTGCCGGATTTGTGCTGGGCTATGGCGCCATCAACGGGCTGGTGACAATCGTCAAAGCCACGCTACCGCTGGCGCTGTTCAGCGCTGAAAGCTATGCCCGGCGCACTGGTTTGCTTCTGATCCCTGCACAACTGATGGCAGCAGCGTCGCCGTTTGCATACGCATGGCTTAACAAAACGCTGGGGATCGCGGGCGCTATGTGGGTGTCTACCGGGTTAACGCTGGTAATTGCCGGGCTGGCGATCGCCATTGTACGCCGTTCGGGCACGCAGAATGTATCACACTGTATCGAGAACGCCCCGCAGACAAGCCGGTACAAAAAGCCGCCCGCAGCAAACATCTCTGATACATAAAAATGGTCTTCTGTGTTCGTTATCACTATGAACCGATAAGGAGACACAGATGATTCGCCGATATTTATTGCTCCCGGCCCTGGCCGTGGCATCGGTCAGCTCCTGGGGGGCACCACTGGATAATCTCAGCGCCGCCGACGTCAACGGTCCGGCTGCCGTTTCCCCGCTTGAGCAGCCCCAGCCACCCGCCAGGCTGATTGTCGATCCGCCGCTGGCAGGCCCGCTGAGTAAGGGGGCTGTCTTTATTCAGTACCGTGTTGAAAACCTGCGCATTGAACCTGTCTTTGGACCCGACGCGCTGAAAGTCACTCCGCGCATCGGCCATATTCACGTTGTGGTGGATGACGCGCCCTGGCACTGGGCGGACACCAGCGGTGAGCCGGTGATTCTGGTGGGACTGCCCGCCGGAAAACACAAGGTGACCATTATTCTGGCCGACCCGACGCATAAGCCTCTCGACCATAAAACCCTTGAATTCACCGTGCCGCCGCATGCGCCGGTCCACCATTTCTGAGGAGCCTGAAGATGAAAACATTATCGATACTGACGGCGGGTCTGCTGGCGATGTCGGCCAGCGCCTTTGCGCAGAGTGAAACCAGCGTGGTGCTGGTGCATGGCGCCTTTGCCGACGGCAGCAGCTGGAACAAGGTGATTTCCCTTTTGCAGAAACGCCACACCGAGGTAATAGCCGTCCAGCTGCCGCTGACCTCACTAAAAGATGACGTAGCAGCCACCCGGCGCGCCATCGCTCGCGCACACGGGGACGTGGTACTGGTAGGTCACTCCTGGGGCGGCACCGTGATTAGCGAGGCCGGCAACGATGCGCGGGTGAAATCACTGGTGTATGTGGCGGCGTTCGCGCCGGACGCCGGTCAGTCAACGGCAGAGCTGGCGAATAGCTACCCGGCGCCACCGGGGAGCGCCGGTATCGCAAAAACCGCGGACGGCTTTTTATACCTGCCGCCTGCGTCGGTCAGTAAGGACTTCGCACCGGATGTGAAACCGGGTGAACAACAGATCATCGCCGCCACACAGGGGCCAATAAAGGGCGATGCGTTTGGCGAAAAGGTCACTCGCGCGGCGTGGCACGCGAAGCCGAGCTGGTATGTGGTAAGCAAGAACGACCGGATGATCAATCCTGAGCTTGAACGCGCGATGGCGAAGGCCATCCACGCGAACACCACCGAGGTCGCGGCGAGCCACGTATCGATGGTGAGCCAGCCGGAAGCCATTGCCCGCACGATTGAGCAGGCGAGGCAGATGCACTGAAGACAATTCGACCAGCGGCGCTGTGCTTGCGCGAGCCTACGGTTTCGTAGGTCGGGTCAGCGCAGCGCCACCCGACAAGAAAGGCCGCTTCAGCCCCCATTCTCTGCGGGATAATCCCGGTTAATCCACGCGTGGTCCTCTTCCCACGTGAACATCCATTTGCGCACCGGCCCGGCCATCACGTTGAGGTAGTAGCTGTCATACCCCGCCAGGGTTGCCACCGGGTGGTAGCCCTTCGGCACCATCACCACGTCACGGTTGTAGACCGCCATGCATTCATCCAGCGTTCTGTCGTCAGTGTAGACCCGCTGCATGCAAAACCCCTGATCCGGGTTGAGGCGATGGTAATAGGTCTCCTCCAGATACGTCTCCTGGGGCGGATTATCCGTGTCGTGCTTATGGCTCGGGTACGAGCTGGTGCAGCCTTCGTTGGTCCAGACCTCCACCACCAGCAGGCTGTCAGCCGGTTTGTCTTCCGGCAGAATGTTATGCACATAGCGCTGGTTATGGCCTTTGCCGCGCGCTTCAGCGTCGATATCCTGCGGTGCAATCAGCCGCGTCGGCCAGCTACCTTTACCCGGAGCGGCACAAACCGCCAGTTCCAGCTTCGTGAGCGCCTTCACTTGCACCGTCTCCTGCGGGGTAACGTACACCGCCCACGGCTTGATGCGCTCGAACGGGCTCATCCGCTCGCCAATATCGTTAAACTGCGCGGAAGGCGTGCTGATGGAGGCGCGCCCGGCCACTAGCACCAGACAGCGCTCTTCGCTGACGGCGGGCAGCGTCAACTGCTGCCCCTCCTGCAACTCATAGGCCTCAAAGCCAACATATCCCCACCCGGCGCGTTCCGGCGTGACGGACTGGGTCCGCCCTTCAGCGTTCGGCTGTTGCCAGCGTGATAGCAGACGTGACATGTCACCTCCTCAGATAAGCCCGGCGTCGCGCGCCAGACGGCTCAGGTTGTTATACCCCAGACGGGCATAGGTCAGCGGATGGGCAATCGCCGGATCCTGCTCCGCCTCCACCACCAGCCAGCCATGATAATTCTGCGCTTTCAGCAGTTGCATGATCGGCGGATAATCCACGCAACCGTCGCCCGGCACGGTAAACACGCCGCTCAGCACCGCATCGAGGAAGCTGGTTTTGCGGTTTTTGACATCCGCCAGCACGTCGGCACGCACATCTTTGCAGTGAACGTGGTTGATGCGCGACGCCCAGCGCTGCGCCACCGCCAGCGGATCGGCCCCGGCAAAGGTCAGATGACCGGTGTCCAGCAGCAACCCGACCTCTTCGCCGGTATGGGTCATCAGGTTGTCTACGTCGTCAGCAGACTCAATCACCGTCCCCATATGGTGGTGATAGGCAATCTGCACCCCCTGCTGCTGAGTGTAGCGGGCAAATTCCGTGAGCTTCTCGCCATACTCCTTCCAGCGTGCCTGCGGGAAGCGCGGGCGCAGATGCACCGGCGTCTGCTGCTCGCCGTGAATGCAGCCGCTCACCTCCGCAAATACCAGCACCTTTGCCCCCAGCTCACGCAGCAGCGTCAGGTGGGACTGCACGGCGGCAATCTCCTCTTCCACGCTGCGCTCCAGCAGTCGGCCGGAGTACCAGCCAGAGACCAGCTGCAGATCGTGGTGCTGCAAAATGGGGCCAAGCAGGCGCGCTTTACGCGGGAATTTGTTGCCCAGTTCGAAACCGGCAAAACCGGCCTCTTTCCCCTCGCTCAGACAGGTCTCCAGCGGCGTTTCGGCACCAAGGGAAGGCAGATCGTCGTTAGTCCACGTCAGGGGGTTAATGCCTAATTGCACACTCATTGTCGTCTCCATTATGCGTGTCCGCGCTCGCGCCACCAGGCGATAAGCTGCAGGTAATTGTCCCGGATGCGCGCCACCAGCTGCGCATCGTCGATATCGTGTTTCAGCCATGCGCGGGAAGCTTCGCCAAACAGCGTGCGCCCCACGGCAAATCCTTTCACCAGTTCGTGCCCTGCCGCGGCGTTAAACCCGGCACGCAGTTGCTCGGCAGGCGCATCCAGCCCGAGGATCACCACCCCACGGCAGTGCGGATCCCGACGCTGGATAATCTCGCTCAGTGCCGTCCAGCCATCGGACGTCAGCGGCGGCAATTTCCACCAGTCCGGGTAAATACCCAGGTTGTAGAAGCGGGAGATGGCACGCAGATATAGTTCATCGCTGCGCGGCATGCTGGCGGGCAATATCACCTCCAGCAGCAGCTCATGCCCGGACTGGCAGCAGGCGTGGTAGACCTCGGCAATTTTCTGCTCCTGCTCCAGGCGCAGGCCGTGGGCATCTTCCGGGTGGAAAAAGACCAGGCACTTCACCACATGCTCCTGCGGCCAGCTGATAAGCTGGGTGCCAATGTTGCCGTGCTCCATCTCCAGCGGACGGGAGCCCGGCAGCTCAATGGGCCGCCCGATCCACCACCCTTCACCGGTAATGGCGTTGAGCGCATCCTGACCAAACGTACCGTCACACAGCAGGCCCGCTTTGCCTGCCAGCCCGGCACGGCTCGCCGCCTCGCGGCTGGCCTGCAGGATCAGCTGCTTGAGCGCCGGAATACGTTTGAGCGACGCCCCGCACTGCAGTGCCATATCTTCAAGCTGGCTGCGGTGATCGAACGCCATTACGCACAATTCCGGCCATTCGCGGCGACGGGTGGTGACCCGGTGCAGATGGTTCAGACGCGGGTCGAGATCCGGGCGTGGAACGAGCGCGGCGCGCGAGAGATAGTCATCCAGCTCAATTTTGCTCGGCATCGCCGGGGCGCAGCCGTGGCGCGAGACCACCAGCGCGCCGCAGGCGTTGGCATAGCGGCACGCCTGCTCCCAGCCCTCGTCGTTCAGGTAGCCGCGCAGCAGGCCAGACATAAAGGCATCGCCCGCGCCGAGGACGTTCAGCACCTCCACGCGCACGCCGGTCACCGTCAGGCCGTCATCCAGACGGGCCGGAATGGCACCGGTATAGACTGAACAGCCAAGCGCGCCGCGTTTGCAGACCAGCGTGGCCTGACTCACGGCACGCACCTGCGCCAGCGCCAGCAGGGTGTCCGTGCTGCCGCCCGCAATGTGAAACTCCTCCTCGGTGCCGACAATAACGTCGAAGAGGTGCAGCACCTCCTGAAGTTCACGGGTGACCTGATCGGCCGCGATAAAGCGCGTTTCGCCGTCGCCTAAGGAGGTCAGCCCCCACAGCACCGGGCGGTAATCAATGTCCAGCACCGTGCGCACGCCGTGACGACGGGCGTAGCCCAGCGCCGTCAGCACCGCCTCGCGGGTCTGCGGATGAGAAAGGTGAGTCCCGGTGATGGCAAGACACCGTGCGGAGGCGATGTAGTTTTCGTCCACATCGCTGGCCGTAATGGCCATATCCGCGCAGTTATCGCGATAAAAAATCAGAGGAAAGGTGTCCCGGTCTTTAATGCCGAGTAGCACCAGCGCCGTGAGGCGTGTTTTATCGGTGATCAGATGGCTGGTATCACAGCCCACCTGATTTAGCTCTTCGCGCAGGAATCGGCCCATATGCTCGTCGCCCACGCGCGCCAGCATCGACGAACGCAACCCCTGCCGCGCCGTGCCGTACGCCACGTTGCCGGACGAGCCACCGAGATATTTGGCAAAGCTCGACACATCCTCCAGCCGCGCACCAATCTGCTGACTGTAGAGGTCTACCGCCACGCGGCCCATGCATATCACATCAAACTGCTTTTCCACGTTGATACCTCTTCAGACAATGTCATTCACGTTCAGCCAGCGGCCTTGCTGGTGTGAGAGTGCGATGGCGTCCAGCACGCGCGAGACCTTCCACCCCTCTTCAAAGTCCGGCCACATCGGTGCGTCGGCGGCAATGCCATCCACCAGGTCACGCACTTCCACCGTTTTTTGATCGTTAAAGCCAATACCGTGGCCTGCACCCATACAGAACGCGCCGTAGTCCGGGTGTGCCGGGCCAACCAGCAGCGTGCGGAATCCCTGACGGTTGACCGGATCGTCATGCAGATAGAGCTTCAGCTCGGCCATGCGCTCCTGAGTAAAGCTGATGGCGCCTTTCGTTCCGGTGATCACATATGACAACCCCATCTTGCGGCCGCAGGCGACGCGGGAGGTTTCAATCACACCCTGCGCCCCGCCCGCGAAACGTACCATCGCGTGGGCCTGGTCCTCGTTTTCGACGGCAATCATCTCCGACGACCCGGCCTTCGCCGGACGTTCCGGGACCACAATCTTCAGGTCGCCGCAAACCTGCTCAATCTCCCCCACCAGGTACTGCGCCATATTGACGATATGCGCCGCCAGATCGCCCAGTGCCCCCAGCCCGGCAGTCTCTTTGAAGCAGTGCCAGTGAATGGGCGAAAGCGGGTCGGCCATATAGTCTTCGTTGTGGGTGCCGTAGAAGTGGATCACCTCGCCTATTTCGCCGCGGGCGATAATCTCTTTCGCCAGCTGCGCCGTCGGGTTTTTCATGTAGTTGAAGCCCACCAGGGTTTTCACCCCTGCCCGCTTCGCGGCCTCGACCATCTCACGCGCGTCGTGGGCGTTCAGCGCCAGCGGTTTTTCCGAGTAAACGTGCTTGCCGTGGCGGATCGCCTCCAGCGCCATCTCTTTATGCAGATGGTTGGGCGAGCAAATATCCACCACATCAATGGCCGGGTCGGCCACCAGCGCCCGCCAGTCTCCCGTTGAACGGTTAAAGCCAAACGCCTGCGCGCGCTCTGCCGCCAGCGTCGGGCTTACCTCGGCCACCATCTCACGCACCAGCTTGCCACGCAGGTTGAACACCGTAGGGGCCTGGGCATAAGCGATGGCATGCGCCTTGCCGATATACCCGGTGCCAATTAATCCAATACGAACCTCTTTCATCGTGATCCTCACAGTGCGCCGCGACGGCTCTTGGCGTAGGTGTCGAACGCCACCGCCAGAACGATAATTAACCCGGTGATAATCTGCTGGTAGTAAGCCGAGACGTTCATCAGCACCAGGCCGTTAATCAGAATGCCCATAATGATGGAGCCGATAATGGTGCCGCCGATGCGTCCGTAGCCGCCCATCAGCGAGGTGCCGCCAATCACCACCGAGGCAATGACGCGCAACTCAAAGGAGATCCCGGCCACCGCCTCGGCGCTCCCCAGACGCGCGCTAAGAATAAAGCCCGCCAGCCCCGCCAGACAGCCAATCAGCACATAGACGCTGACCAGTACGCGCTTCACGTTCACACCCGCCAGACGCGCCGCCTCCGGGTTGCCACCGATGGCGTAAACGAAGCGCCCCCAGCGGGTTTTGTGCAGCGCCAGATAACCGCCAACGGCGACGATGGCGAAGATCCAGATCGGAATGGAGATACCGAGCAGCTCGCCCCGTCCCCACCAGCGGTAGCCCTGATCGAAACCGGCGATTGGCGCGCCGTCGTTAATCACCAGGGTCAGGCCGCGCCAGATGGTCATCCCCCCGAGGGTGACGATGAACGGCGGCAGGCGCAGGCGGGTGACGCCCAGGCCATGCAGAAAACCAATCGCCGTGCCCATCGCCAGACAAATCCCCAGCCCTATCAGCCAGCTCATGCCGCCCCAGGCGTTCGGGTCGACGGTGGTAAAGTTGTCGCCTTTAATCACGTACGCCGCGGTCATGGCGCACACTGCCAGAATGGAGCCGACGGAGAGGTCGATCCCGGCGGTCAGGATGACGAAGGTCATCCCCACGGCCATGATCCCGTAGATGGAGACTTCGGTCAGGATGTTGAAAATGTTGCGTTCAGAGAAAAAATTGCTGTTCTGCGACTGGAAGAAAATCAGTAGCAGGATCATGAAAATCAGCACCCCAAAGCGCTCGAAGAAGGCGATGGGATCGATGCGTCCGGCGCGTTTCACCGGGGCCTGCGTTTTAGAAATCATCTGCGTCATGAGAAACTCCGTTATGCCGCGTTCAGGGCGTTGTGGTTGATGGCCATCATCGTCATCAGCCGCTCTTCGTTGGCATCATCGCCGTGGATCTCGCCGGTGACCCGGCCTTCGCTCAGGGTGATGATCCGGTCGGACACCGCCATCACTTCAGGCAGATCGGAGGAGATCACAATCACCGCCACGCCCTTTTTCGCCATGTCAAACAGCACCTGGTGCACTTCTGATTTGGTCCCCACGTCGATGCCACGCGTTGGCTCATCGACAATCAGCACCCGTGGGTTGAGCGCCATGCAGCGCGCGAGGATCACTTTTTGCTGGTTACCGCCGGAGAGCTTGCGCACCTCCTGCGCACTGTTGACCATCTTGATCTGCAGCGCCTGGCGGTAGGACTCAATCAGATCGTCCTCTTTGCGGGTATTGACGAACCAGCGCCAGTGCAGCAGTGACGAAAGGCAGGAGAGCGACAGGTTGTCGCGAATCGACAGCCCCAGCACCGCCCCCTCTTTTTTGCGATCTTCCGGCACCAGCGCCACGCCCTGATCGAGGGCATACAGCGGGTCGCGCGGCTGGTACGGCACGCCGTCAAGCTCAAAGCTGCCAGAGGTAAACGCGTCTGCGCCAAACAGGCAGCGGGCCACTTCGGTGCGTCCTGCACCCACCAGTCCGGCGATGCCCAGCACCTCACCCGCGTGGACATGGAAGCTGATGTCATGCAGGGCAATACCGTGCGGATCCAGCGGCGGCTTTTCGCGGCTCAGCCCCTTCACGGCCAGACGGATGGGTTTATCCTCATGGTGGGTTTCACTGGCGGGACGGCGGTTAAACGCCACGTCGCGCCCGACCATCAGGCGGATCAACTGCTCTACGTTCGTTTCTGCCACCGCGCCGGTGCCGGTGAAACGGCCATCCTGGAAAACGGTGAAACGGTCGCAAAGCTGAAAAACTTCATGCAGGCGGTGCGTCACATAGATAATGCTCACCCCGCGGTTTTTAAGCTCCCGCACCACACGGTGCAGGCTTTCTACTTCGCTGTCGCTCAGCGCGGCGGAAGGTTCATCCATGATGATCAGCCTGGCGTTGAGGGTCAGCGCTCTCGCGATCTCGACCATCTGCTGCTGGGCCACGCTCAGGCGGGCAACGGGTGTGGTCGGCGCGACGTTCAGCTGCAGGTAATCGAGAATGACCTGCGCCTCCTGGTTTACCGCTTTTTCATCGACGATCAGGTTCCGCTTACGCGGCTCGCGCCCAAGGAACATGTTTTCCGCGACGGTCATGTTGGGCAGCAGGTTAAATTCCTGATAGATGGTGATAATGCCCTTGTTCTGTCGTTCCACCGGGGAGTCATCTACCGGCAGCGTTTCGCCGTTGAACCAGATCTCCCCGCGCGTTTGCGGCTGCGCGCCCGCAAGCGCCTTCAGCAGCGTGGATTTTCCCGCCCCGTTTTCCCCCAGCAGGGCGTGGATTTCTCCTGGCCCGACGGTCAACTGGGCATTGCTCAGCGCCCAGACGCCGGAAAAGCTTTTCGCCAGCTCGGTCACTTTCAGTAAGGGTTGCGACATCAGTCTGCTCCTCCTCATGATGAGCCGCCAAAGGCGGCTCGGGACATATTAGTTACCGGCTTCACCGATACGCTCAGCCTGCTGCAGGTTCTCTTTGGTGATAAGCGTTGGCGGATAGTCCGCGCCGGTGATGGCTTTCTTCTCACGCACGTTGGCCACCAGCTGGCTCATTGCCGTTTGCACCGCAAAGCCCGGGCGCTGATCCGCAGTCACCGCCAGCCAGCCGTCACGCACGCGAGCCAGCGCTTCAGGAACCGCATCAAAGCCGGTTACCAGGATTTCACCGGGCTTCACGCCCTGGCTCTGCAGGGCTTCAATCGCCCCCAGCGCCATATCATCGTTAGCGGAGAGGATCACCTGCGGGCGTTTCGGTAGTGACGGCAGAACGCTTTCTACAATGCGCATCCCTTCAGAACGCATCCAGTTGCCGGTCTGATCGGCGACGATCTTGTATTTATCGCCACCCGCTTTCAGGCTGTCGCGGATCCCTTTAGTGCGTTCGATGTTGGAAGAGGAACCCGGCTGACCGGTGAGCAGAATGATCTCTGCCCCGTCGGGGAATTTGCTTTTCACGAAGTCGCCAATGGCCTGGCCGCCTTTGTAGTTGTTGGCGCCAAAGTGCGGCACTTTCTTCTGACTGTCGACGGAGCGGTCAAGGGTGACCACCGGCAGCTTCGCATCCTGAATTTCATCCACCGCGCTGGAGACCGCGTTCACGTCGTTCGGGGAGACGATGAACCCCTGCGCCCCGCGGGTGATGGCGTTTTCCAGGTCAGCCACCTGTTTTGGTGAACTGCCCTGCCCGTCCAGCACCTGCAACTTTACGCCCATCTCTTTTGCGGCTTTCACCGCCGTGCGCTGCATGTGAACTTCAAACGGCATCGCCAGGTTTGGCGTACTGAAAACAATTTGCTCGTTTTCGGCGAGGGCGGCCCCGGACGTCATGGCGATGAGGGCGGCTAAGATCAGCTTTTTCATTATTATGTCTCTCTGTGTAGGGTGGTTGTGTTTAGAGGACGATCTCGCGCTGGCTACGCAGCGACTCCAGCGCTTTATCCGCGAGGTACAGCGCACGTTCACCATCATCGCCGCTGCAGTCAGGCACCGCTTCGCCGCGCAATACCGCAACAAAGTGTTCCCATTCCGCGGCGTAAGCGGATTTGTAGCGCTGCAGGAAGAAGTGTTCCGGCAGCGCGCTGGTGCAGCCCTGTTTGCCGTAGTGCTGCACCTGATTTTCAAGAATATTGCCCGCGCAGAGCAGCCCTTCAGAACCGTGTAGCTCCAGGCGCTGGTCGTAGCCGTAAGAGGAGCGGCGGCTGTTGACGATGGTCGCCATTGCGCCGGAGGCATATTTCAGAACGATAAATGCGGTGTCGATGTCCCCCGCCTCGCCAATCGCCGGATCCACCAGGTTACTGCCCTGGGCATACACTGACACCGGCTCTTCACCCATGATGAAGCGCGCCATATCAAAGTCGTGAATGGTCATATCGCGGAACATGCCGCCAGAGACGCGGACATACTCCGCCGGTGGTGGAGACGGATCGCGGGAGATGATCAGCAGCGATTCCGGTTTGCCGATACGCCCGGCCTGGGCGTCGGTTTTCACGCGGCGGAACTGTGGGTCAAAGCGGCGGTTAAAGCCGATGAACAGCGGCACGTCGTACTCTTTGACTACTTTCAGGCAGTCGCGCACGCGGGCGAGGTCGAGGTGTACCGGTTTTTCACAGAAGATGGCTTTGCCATGACGGGCGGCCATTTCAATCAGGTCCGCATGGGTATCGGTCGCCGAGGCGATCAGCACGGCATGAACGTCAGGGTCGGTCATCGCCTCAATCAGGCTCTGCTGGCGGGCCTGGTACTGCGTGGCGAGACGGGTGGCAAATTCCTGATTCGGGTCAACCACGGACCAGAGCGTGGTCGCGCTGTGGCTGGCGATGTTAGCTGCATGTACCTGGCCAATTCGGCCAGCGCCCAGTAAAGCAATGTTAAACATAACGGCTCCCGGTGTTGGTGAATGCTGTGAACTAACGACCCTTTAAATAAAACATTTATTTCATTTTTATAAATAGTGAAAATTATGTTTTTGAGTGTGGGTTAACACTTTTGAGATGAATGAGATAAATTTTGTTATCAATCTCACAACATGAAAGGACGTGCTACCCGCCCCTCTCCCCAAAGGGGCGAGGGAGAAAAGGCCGCACCGAAGCATCCCCTCTCCCCTTTGGGGAGAGGGTTAGGGTGAGGGGAAATGAAATGAAAATTTCGTTAGGGCGGGAAATCTTAATACTGACGTGCTTTTTTCACCTGCGCCTGCGTCTGCGCCGCGGCTTCGCGCACGGCAGGAGACGCTGCTACCTGCGCATCGCCGGTTCGCCACCAGGAGGCGTAATCGTGGGTCATGGTCTTCGGCAGCACTTTGATGTCCAGCAGCGTCGGGCCAGGATGGGCGCGGGACGCCTCCAGCGCCGCCAGCAGGCTTTGCTCATCATGTACCCGCCACGCGCGACAGCCGTAGCTTTCCGCGTTTTGCGCGAAATCGACCTTCACCAGCGGCCCGTCAAGCTGCCCGGTCTGCGGGTTACGGTGGCGGTTTTCCGTGCCGAAGCTTCCCATTCCATGACCCATCTGCAGGTTATTAATGCAGCCAAAGCTGGCGTTATCAAACAGCAGAACGGTGATTTTAATGCCCTCCTGCACCGCGGTTTGCAGCTCGGAGTGCAGCATCATGTAAGAGCCATCCCCCACCATGGCGTAAACCGGTTGCCCGGGTCGGGCAAGCTTTGCGCCAAGCGCCGCCGCAATCTCGTAACCCATGCAGGAGTAACCGTACTCCAGATGATAGGTATCAGGCGTTTTGACCTGCCAGAGGCGCTGTAAATCTCCCGGCAGCGAACCGGCTGCGCCCACCACGATGGCGTTATCTTCAACATGCTGATTAATCAGCCCCAGCACCCGCGTCTGGGTCAGGCGGGTGTTGAGCGTCTCGCCATATTCCGTCAGTTGGGCATCAAGATGGCCCGCCACTTCCGGTGCCTCGTCCGGGCGCCACTGGCGCTCCCAGAGACGGCGGCACTCGTCGTGCCAGGCGGCTTTCGCCTGCGCAATCTCCTCTCCCCAGCCGCTGCGATACTCCCTGAGCGAGTGGGTTAAGGCCTGCAGTCCGGTCCGGGCATCGGCAATCAGCGCGGTGGCGTCAAGCTTCAGGGCGTCAAACTCGGCCACGTTCAGCAGCAGAAACTCGACGTCCGGGTGGGAAAAGAGCGCCTTGGAGCCGGTGGTAAAATCGGTAAGACGTGTCCCCACGCCAATCACTAAATCGGCCTGCGGCGCAAGCTGGTTGGCGGCCATTCCGCCCGTCACGCCCACCCCACCCATATTAAGTGGGTGGTCACTTACCAGCGCCCCTTTTCCGGCCTGGGTTTCGGCAAACGGCAGATGCAGCGTTTCGACAAATTCGCGCAACGCCTCATGCGCACCGGAGTAGCGTACACCGCCGCCGCACACCACCAGCGGACGGCGTTTACGCGCAATCAACGCCTGCGCCTGCGCCAGACGCTGCGGATCTGGCGGTCGACGCTCGATGTGATGCACGCGACGCGCGAAGAAGCTCAGCGGGTAATCCCAGGCTTCGCCCTGCACGTCCTGCGGCAGGCAAAGGGTTACCGCACCGGTATCTGCGGGGTCAGTGAGCGTTCGCATCGCATTTAACATGGCGCTCATTAACTGCTCCGGGCGATTGATGCGGTCCCAGTAGCGGGAGACCGGGCGGAAGCAGTCGTTGGTGCTGATGCTGAGATCGTGATACTGCTCGATCTGCTGCAACACCGGGTCCGGCTGGCGGCTGGCGTAGATATCCCCCGGCAGCAGCAGCAGCGGAATACGGTTCGCCGTGGCGGTTGCCGCAGCGGTGATCATATTGGCGGCTCCCGGCCCGACGGAGGAGGTCACGGCGAAAATGCGCTGACGGCGATGCTGTTTGGCGAATCCCGTCGCCATGTGGGCGATGCCCTGCTCATTACAGCCCTGCATTACCTGCAGATGGCCCGGATCCTGTTCCAGCGCCTGGCCGATGCCCAGCACGTTGCCATGACCAAAAATGGTCGCCACGCCCTCCACGAAGGGCGTTTCAATGCCATCAATGCTGACGTACTGTTGATTAAGGAACCGGACCAGCGCCTGGGCCATGGTCATACGTTCGGTTTGCATAAAACCTCCTGTCAGCCCAGCGTCGGCATGGAGAACGCAGCGCCTGTCTCCTGCTGCATTTCCGGCCAGCGTGCGGTGACGGTTTTCATTCGGGTGTAGAAACGCACGCCGTCGTTACCGTGCACGTTGAGTGCGCCAAAAATCGAGCGCTTCCAGCCGCCGAAACTGTGGAACGCCATCGGCACCGGGATCGGCACGTTAACCCCCACCATGCCCGCCTGCACCTCTTCGCAGAAGCGGCGCGCGCAGCCGCCGTCGCGGGTGAAAATGGCTGAACCATTACCATATTCATGGCGGTTAATCAGATCCACCGCGCTGGCGTAATCTGCTACGCGCACCACAGAAAGCACCGGGCCGAAAATTTCTTCCTTATAGATCGTCATCTCCGGGGTGACGTTATCGAACAGCGTCGGCCCGACAAAATAGCCCTTCTCGTGCCCCTGCACGCTAAAGCTGCGGCCGTCCACGCGCAGATTCGCCCCCTGCGCTTCCCCGCTGTCAATGTAGCCCAGCACCGTGCTGCGGTGCGCGGAGGAGATAAGCGGCCCCATTTCGTTTTCTGGCGTCTGGTCCAGCCCTGGCCCAACGCGCAGCGCGGCAATCTGTTTTTCCAGACGGGCGCAGAGGTCATCGGCGGTTTTATCGCCCACCGCCAGTACCACTGAAAGCGCCATACAGCGTTCCCCCGCCGCGCCGTAGGCCGCGCCCATAATGGCGTTGGTTGCCATTTCCATGTCGGCATCCGGCATTAAAATGCAGTGGTTTTTCGCCCCACCCAGCGCCTGACAGCGTTTGCCGTGGGCGGACGCGGTCTGGTAGATGTATTCCGCAATCGGCGTAGAGCCAACAAAGCTCACGGCCTGCACGCGCGGGTCGGTCAATAGCACATCAACGGATTCTTTATCCCCCTGCACCACGTTAAACACTCCGTCCGGCAGGCCAGCCTCTTTCAGCAGTTTTGCCAGCGCGAGCGCCAGAGAGGGATCTTTTTCTGATGGTTTCAGCACGAAGGTATTGCCGGTCGCCAGCGCAATCGGGAACATCCACATCGGCACCATCGCCGGGAAGTTAAACGGCGTGATCCCGGCGCAGACGCCGAGCGGCTGCATCAGCGAGTGGCTGTCCACACCGGTGCCCACGTTGGCAGAGTGTTCACCCTTTTGCAGATGCGGGATGCCACAGGCGAACTCTACAACTTCCAGGCCACGGGTCAGCTCGCCTACCGCGTCGGAGAAGACCTTGCCGTGCTCTTCGCTGATAAGACGGGCCAGACGTTCCATATTCTCTTCCAGCAGCGCTTTGAAGCGGAACATCACACGCGCGCGCTTAAGCGGAGAATGACGCGCCCACGCCGGAAACGCCTGCTGCGCGGCGGCAATCGCCTGCTCCGTTTCCTGTGCCGTACTCATCACCACCTGACGGATCTGCTCGCCGGTGGCCGGGTTGAAGATCGCCTGAACGCGCTGGCCTGAACCGGTGACACATTCGCCGTGAATAAAATTCGCTACCGTCTCCATCCTTAACCTCTCGCTGTTGATACGTGACTGTTACCTGAACACTGTGTACTGAACACTATATATGAAACAAATATTCCATTTTAAGTTGAAATAAAATAAATGATGATTATTGTGATCAAGGATGGATTTTTATGTTAACAGCCAACAACACTGACGCAGCGTGCGCTATTAAGGATTTTCAGGCGATGAAATGAGTGAAGTTTCTGTTTCATTTTTGCTGCCAGATGGATGGCCAACATTTAAAAGACGCGGTTTTGCGTTTAGAATCATAAGACTGTATTTGGGGGATAACATGACGACAGCAACCAGCCTGAACGAACTGCAGCAGCAAATCCGCGATCGCTACGATAGCCTGAGCAAGAGGCTGCAGCAGGTCTCCCGCTATGTACTGGATAATACGAACAGTGTGGCGTTTGATACGGTTGCGGTCATTGCCGAGCGTGCCGATGTGCCGCCCTCGACGCTGATCCGTTTTGCCAATGCCTTTGACTTCACCGGCTTCAACGAGATGAAACAGCTGTTTCGTATGAACCTGGTGGAGGAGACCGCCAGCTACAGCGATCGCGCGCGGCTGTTCCGCGAAATGGAGAGCGAAGCCGTGCCGGAAACGCCGCTCGATATCCTGCAGGAGTTTGCCCGCTCGAACGCGCAGGCGCTGCAGCAGCTGGCCGCCCGTGCTGAACCGGAGATGCTGGAGCGCGCCGTACAGCTTCTGGCCGACGCGGACACCATCTACATCGCCGGACTGCGCCGCTCCTTTAGCGTCGCTGCTTATCTCACCTATGCTTTAAGCCACCTAGAGTGCCGCCCGATTCTGCTCGACGGCATGGGCGGCATGCTGCGTGAGCAGATCAGCCGCATTAAGGCGCGCGACATTGTGGTGTCGATCAGCTTCTCGCCGTACGCGGAAGAGACGGTGATGGTCAGCGAAACCGCCGCCAGCGTCGGCGCGCGGCAGATTGTGATTACGGACAGCCAGATTAGCCCGCTGGCGACATTTAGCGATCTCTGCTT
The DNA here is from genome assembly GCF_001463365.1 of Enterobacter sp. 50793107. Taxonomy (NCBI): domain Bacteria; kingdom Pseudomonadati; phylum Pseudomonadota; class Gammaproteobacteria; order Enterobacterales; family Enterobacteriaceae; genus Enterobacter; species Enterobacter sp. 50793107. The sequence continues at coordinate 17,993 of NZ_LNII01000118.1, forward strand.
TGTGGTGAAAGAGGCGCAGGTGGATGCGTTTCGATCTCAATCGGCAACGCTGTGCCTGGTGCAGTCGCTGGTGGTGGCGCTGGCGTATAGGTTGGGGAGTGGGGAGAAATAGCCCCAGCGCAGTTTGGTGGACCGGGTAAGGCATAGCCGATACCCGACCACCTGAAATGCATCAGCCAGACATTAAAGGCTCCTTATCTCGGGGCAATCAGAATAACTGACGGAAGAGAGGGAATTCAGACGTTGCCCCGTAATCTGTAACACGCGCAATAAAAGCATAATGCCGCGGCGGGTATCAGGATCGTTGAGCATGGCAAACACCTGCCGAAGCGAAATATCCCCTTCCCGGTTAATTTGCTCTCCCCACGCCATGCGTAGCGCGGTTCCGCCTTCCCAGCCGACGGTGACCACATCTTCAAATACGCCAGCCAGTTTTTCGACCATCGCGCTATCGGTCATTTCCAGCATGTCTGCTGCTAAGGCCAGCAGATCAACCAGATTATTCAGGCGATTGCCCGCCATGAGCGGGGCAAGGCTTTTAAGTAACTGTTCCTGTTCGCTCATCAGAACATCCCCCTCACGACACCCCAATAGAGACCACGGTTAAAACCGTTTCGCAGCATGCCACCAAGTTTAGTCGCAGGCATGGGCGTCACGTCATTGCGATAGTCATACACCAACGGCATACCGGCCCAGAGTCCCATCTGCGCAACGGCCTGAACCCGTCCATCATAATGGTTACCGCTTCCGGGCGGTCTGCCGTACAGCTCCGCCACAATGTTATCAGCAATGATGGGCGCCTGGTTGTGGCACGATCCCCCGGCTTTACTGATCGGGAGGTCAACGGTATCGCCGATCACATACACCCCTTCCAGGCCGTAGACGCCCAGCGTTTGGTGATCCGTCGGCAGCCAGCCTTCACCGTTCTGAACCTCACTGAGGCCCGTATTACGCACTGCTTCAACCGCCCTGATGGGAGGCGTTGCCATCAGGATGTCGAAGTTCTGTGAATCGCCCTCGGCGGAATAGGCAATTTTGCTGTCAGGATCGACATGACTTAAGGTAAAGCCGCGCTGATGCTGTATTCCTTTGGCAGCAAAAATATCGCCCAGCGCCTCCCCCACCGGACGCTGCAGGAACAGACAGTTTCGCAGCAACTGCGCTACGGTCGGATAGGTATAAACGATCTCAACCTGATTACGTACGCCGCGCTGACGCAGATAGTCGTCAACCATCAGCGTGGTTTCAATGGGGGCGATGCCGCACTGATGGGGAACATTCGGAGTTTCCGGGAAAGAGACGGTAATAAATATTCGCCCTTTTTTAATGGTGGAGAGCTTATGCGCTAACTGTCTTGACGCCGCATATTGATAAAAATGGTCCCCCGCTTCGGCAAGCCCGGGGATTTTCTGCGGGAAAGGCGTGCAGCCGGTTGCGATAACCAGCAGGTCCCAGTCGTAATATTGCTTACTGGCACCGTACAGTCGACGCTGTTTAAAATCGAAAGATTCAATCTTATCGGTAATAAATCGAATTTCCGGACTCAATAATTGCCGCTCAGGCCGGGCCAGTTCATGGTGGTGGAAGAGGTTAAACGCGACGTACATAAACGCCGGTTTGTAGTAATGCACCGGCGATTCGGAAATCAGCATCAACTCTACCTGACCGGCAGCAATTTCATGCCGTAATTTTCTGGCCAGCAGGTTGGCGACAATCGTCCCTCCCGTGCCGCCGCCGACAATAATTATGCGGTTTTTCATTCCTTTATTCGCTCATGGTAGTGAATGGGAATTCACGTAACCAGACCGCTTCACTGTTACGCTCAGCTAAAGGGTAGCAATGGAATAATATCTCGCAATTTAATCCTTAATGTGAAATTTAATTTTGATAATCACACCATCATTTATAATGTACGCTACAAAATATAACTTATATCCCTATACCGTAGCCTCTGGCTGTGGTCTCTTTTCATTACCATTATTCGCCAAAGAGCAGCTTTGTGTACTTTTTAGATACGGCCCCGGAGCGCTGTCCGTTCGCGCCATAATAGCGATCTTCACGGCACAGTCGTTCCTTCACATCGCATAAAATGCCGTTGGCAAAGGTGAATTCGGTCAGATCGACATTGCTCGATGTGAACACCTCGTTTGCAGCAGCCTTCTTACCGAGATACGTCTCTGTTAATTCACGGGATATTCCCTTGTCATTGGCACATACATATCGGTCGCAGAGCACGCCCGATGCTGGCGAATTGAGCCTGGCGGCTGACCTGGCCTGGGCAGACATGGCGGACACGGCCAGCAGCGCGGCCACAGAACATGAGAGTATTGCCTTGTTCAAGATGATTATCTCCGTTGGTTAATGAGTGTCGGCTTTGCACCGGGCGCGGTGGAACCATGATGAGGGTGAAAAACCCTGAGGGTTCTGAGTTTCGGCAGGAAATGCACCGTTTAGCTTTTTATTGACCTAAACATTTGTCGAAAGTTCGGCTCGGAGGCAAGGGCCCTATCCAGGTGAGTCATGCGATTTTAGAGACCTGAACTAATACGCTCTAAAAGGAGTGGGCTTGTTGGGCGGGTTAGGGCAGGTGTGAGCGAGGAGCGGACGTTAACGTTTAAAGCAGCGAGCGGCAAAGCAGTACAAATCCTTGATTTTGTTAGGTGCCGAACTCATTGTGCGCTATGAGTATCCGTCTTGCCCGTCTAATTGTTCGTTAACTATTGTAGAACATTAATATATAGAATTAATAAATATCTTAATTTAGGGGGCTTGTCTGCTTGGCACTGTAAGTGCCAAGGCCATTTGCGTGCGATATCAATAGCTTCTTTGATATAGATTACAATGAAAGGTCATATGCATAGACGACAAGACTCTCCCCTAGGCTAACAAGCAAAATACTAATCGGGAGTTAAAGGCCGACCGATAAACATATTTCCCGAGATCCGCGACAGTATCTTATAGAGGACCACCAATGAGCCCTGCGGGTCTTAAACCCACACAGAATCCTCAATGTATACAGGCTAGCTGACTTCATGAAAGCGATAAATCCGCCCATTCTCATTCACCTCTGCCACCTTTCTCAAAGCCTCTGCTGGCGACAAACCGAAATTTCGGGTTAACACAACGAACAGATGATAGAACTCGGATTTCAAATCTGCGGCGAAGATCCCTGGATCATCAGATCCAAGACAAATAGACATAGGAACATCACCTTCAATCGCCTCACTCGGCAAGCCCATCCAGCGAAAGATATGATGCTCGCTGACATCTCGATACTGACTGATACGGGTATTGCTGGTCGGAGGGCATTCTATCGCAATGTTTCGGTCTGCCATTTTTGCCATTACAGCTTGTTGTAATGCAACAACCGCTTCATCCGGCAAATATTCCAGGGCAACTTCAACATATTCAGCACGCTGCTTTCGCACATTGTCAGATGTAAGCCATTGCTTATACAACTTCAGCGGCCTTTTCATACCCGTCGTTTTAACCAACTCTCTGGCGCGCTCGTACTCTTCCAACCAGAGGGATTTGGGTTTTAATGGCCCATTTAGTTCACCTAGTAGACCTTCCGACTCCGCCAACAGCCCCCGCATTTCAAATACCTGATCAAGGGTGGTAATCGAGACTTCTTCTTCCAGCGAAAACACTTTATGGGCCAAGCGAACTGCTTCAATCGCTGCATCACTGGCGTAACGCAGCAGTTCCGGATGACTGCGAAGTTCCCGCCAGATAAACACCAAATCGAGCAATCTCGTCTCTTTGGTCATGGACAAAGAAAATGGCAAAGAGCGTTTCCAGATATTAGGTGTGATGCCAATCGCCGTGCAGTGACCAAGACGGTCGCCATTACGCAATGGCAAAAATCTCAAGGCATCATCAATGGATCGAATACCACTGATCAGATGCGGAAAGTCCTCGCCAACATGATAGGTAAAATGAGCAATACCTGATTTGGCTAGCACCCGGAACAAGGGGCCAAACAACTCCGGTGGCGCGTGCATCTCATTAGCTGCGGCATCCACTCCTCGAATCCAGCCTGTCAGGCGCGGTTCAGACTTCAGCATGTCCATCAGAATAGCTGCCTGATTTTTCAGGTCTTTGAATAGTAATGCGTAAGGATAGACCTCACCATTTTTTGGCTTTCTTTTGATGAAGTGCGGCACTAGCGCCAGTTCAGCACACTTGCCATGAGGTTCAACCAGTTCGAGGTTATCGAGCACTTGCGACATAGTCAGCGGCTTCTCATGCACCCATTCCAGAGACATATGAGCACCCAGGTATTCCCAATATCCTCTTAACACACTGAAGAGCAGTTTTTGCATTTTGCTGGGGTCGCTCTTCGGAGCAAAACGTCCTTCCAGATAACGCACCTGAGAATACACACCAGCACCATGGGCATGTTTAAAACGAGACAAATAAGATTTCTCTGTTTCCTCCCTCAACTCCGTCATGGTGTAATTCTGGAACTGATCAAAACCGAAAAAATCGTCTCGCTGAACCAGTAAGGTCAAGTACTGATTTTGAATCAGCAGGTAAATCCAAAGCAGTCGTTCTAACCCTTCGGGCGCATTATACCGCCATTTTTCCAACAACCCGGTTAGCCAGCAAAATTCAGACTCCTGACTGTATTTGTCGTCAGTTGGCCAAACCGTCGCAAACCCATACTCCTGACCATTATGCAGAATTGTGCTATCCGCCAACTGCTGCGGATACTGCACTGATGCTATCCATTCTGGCAACTCCACGCCCTGAGCAACCCGACAAAGAATTTCGCGAATATTACAGGCGATTTGCAAACGATCCTTGAAGATTTCAGGCGTCATAGAGGGGTCAATCTGGGCGCAGAGTTGTTTCATCTCTTGAGATGCCCAGCCCTTCTCGAAATCTCTGACGCTCACTTCCGGGTGCTTGAGTGCATCCAGCCAACACTCTTCCGCACTAGTACTGCCATTCAGATGTTGGTGAGTTTCGTGTAGGCATTCACGGGTAATGTAGTCTTCAACCGTCGGGTGATATGGGTATAAAGGCCAGCGAAAGCTATATTCCTGACTGGCAGACTCAGGGTTAAATACCTGATGACATGCCATAATTGGTAGGCACGACACTCGGCTCATCAGCGTTTGCCATTCCGAGAACATAGGTAGATCGATTTTGGGGCCACCTTTCTCGTTTTTAATAAACTTTTCAGATATCTGGCGTAAGGCTGCTACTGGGCCGAGTTTCATATTCCGCTGTTTGATTTGCTGCACTAAAGATGACCAAGCCGATTTAGCTACATGATCAGGCAAACTACGCACCTGTTCGTATTGAGCAAGGAACACAGATGACTCCACCCTCTCATCAAGTGATACCTCATCCAAAGAGACTGTGCTCAGCCTATGCAACAGTACTGTTGAGTTAAGAAGAAACCTTTCCATACCCAATCCTTATACGAAGGCCATTATCATTTTTCTTCGCCGTCACTTAATGAAGGCGACTTGGTTTTCCTAGCTGGCGTAGGCTTATCGTATGATGCTCCGACGATTGTAGAGGAATTCAACGATGTTATAGTGTTTTGACACATCTGTTGTTTAATGTTTGTTTCTCGATTACCATTTTTAAACAAATAGTCCCATTCCGCATCAGAAAGTAATTTTTCGCCAACAATTTCACCAATCAATTCATTGAAACTTACTTCCTTGCTCAGTGCTTTGGCTGAACAATTAATCCCTCCAACAGGAAAAATGAACGGATGTAGAATTGGACAGCTAATTAATAAGAAAAACAATGGATGGGTATCTTTCCATGTTTTTTTATCCGCTTTCAATTCCTCACTAATTACTTTTATCTTTTTCTCAAACGTATCAACCGAAGTAACTGGATTTAGTCTCAACCCCTCACCGAGATATTCCCTATCACTAACCGAATGATATAAGCTCTCTTCAACCAATACTGCATGAAGAAAAGCTAAAACATTAAAACGCATAATTTTCGCAGCATTTGATTGACTGGCCATTCGTCCATACTCTGCATCATTAAAGAGTCTGGTTTTATGCTGATCAGCCACATTATTAAGGTTGAAATAGAATCGACTCCATACTTTACCAATCAAAAGTGCCGACGGACGAATTTCAATCTCAATTTTGTTTACTTTTTTAAGCCATTCCTCAACTTTAGTAATGGCATCAGAAAATTCCGTTGCGTCATCCTGCTGACTTTCATCAGTTACACCATCATCCTTGGGATCAAGGTCAACATCCAAAACAGCAGCATCGTTATCCGCACTTTTACTTGAGACTTTCATTTCTGCACGAGCAGCAGCCTCACTCCATGGGGGAACAATACATGTTGTCTGAGCTATAACTTTATTAAAAGCATTAGTAATGGCAGGCCTTTCACGACGGCATGCAGAGATATCTGCGATAGCACCAATCAGATTAAAAACACTACTGAAATCCATAAGGTTACTTGAAGCTACCGTACTCAAGGAAGCTGCCATTGCGGCTTTTGCCAAGCCACTCTCAGTATCAATGTTAAATTTTTTGTAACCCTCAGGCATGTTTTGGCGTGATTTACGATTTAACTGCACCATGCCAAGAAAAACACCAATATTTTCATCATTAGGGTTGTTTGCAACCACCGCACAACACCGATTAGCCCAATGTGAGGCGCTTTCAATTCTGCCAACAGACATATAAGCTACATATTCACTAACAAGCTGTTCGAATTTTTCTCTATCTTTTTCAGCCTGTGCTAACTTGGTCACAAATTGGTTGAATATGCTGACAGAACCACAACCAACCAAAAGCATCTGTAGGAACTTTGACAGGCTGCCCTGACAGTTTTCACTTACCTGAGACGCTAAGTAAATAGAGCAATTTCTTAATGCTTCACTTTCAGACTGAGGACGCAAATAAAATCCTGTATTAAAATCACGATCCTGCTTAACATAGGTGAAAATGTCCTTACAGAGCGAATCCATACCAAACCGATGCTGTTCATAATTTAATCCTGCGCGATAAATGCTGCTTAGCATCGAACCATATAAGGCATTTCTAAGTAAATTCGGAACTGATAACTCATCAGGCCTTTCATTTCTGCTTTGTTTACCACTAAGTTTTACCGATGTAGCATGATATTTTTTGGTATAGAAATCCTGAAGCACCTGCATCAACAACCGCACTGGCTGCTTCAGCAGTTCATTCACATACATATCAGCATCAGAGCCCTCTCTCAAATTAAGGCCTTCCCTAACAGCATCGCCAATCGCTTGCCGAACATCTATGGCATCATTATCCTGCATGCCAGGCTCGGTTTTAACCTTGATCTCCTCTTTACCGACTTTTCCTTTTTCGCCGACCAGTTGCAACATGGTTTTTAGTTGAATACGCTTTTGTACCGGAAAAATTTTTAATAAATATTGCTGTTCTAGGTGTTCAACCATATAGCCTCGCTCTGCTAAGCGGGCGCTTTCTTTTTCCTGATCGAGTAAAGTTTTGCTGTAATTTTCGTATTGCTTACCGCGAATCAATTGGGAATATAGGCGCAAGTCACCTGTCGCCACCACCACCAATTTCCGGCTGTTAAAGAATTTACGAATAGATTCAAGTACATCCCAACCCGCGTCAAACTGAGTATCAATATCATCAAAGGTGATCAAAATGGCCTTGCAGCCGAGAATTTCACACGCTCGTTTAACCAGCTCCTCAAAGATTTCTGACAAATCCTGGCCACCAATGGAATAATCAAGCTGGGCATCCAGCTTCAAAGCATCACTGAAATATTCCGGCTTATATTCCTTGTCTGTGAGCAGATGTAAACCACGCTGGAGCTGCGCAAGGTGATTCTGCCATTGTTCTTTTTGTTTTTTATAGTCATTCGACGCCCAGCATCCTTTTAACTTGTCGGACACCATTTTATTCAGACGGGCAGTCACAGTGACCAAAATTGGTTCATGACGCGGCAACTTGGTAGGGTCGATGGTCGGCAAACACTTGATGCTAACTTTTACATCACCTTGGTCATTGTTCAGAGATTTAACCACGCTATTGATAAAAGTGGTTTTACCCGCACCGCGAGTACCATCCACAAAAAATACATTACGACCGGACTCATCAATAAACCGTGTTAGCCCAGCAGACTTATCGGTGTCAGGAAGAGTAACCGAGTTTCGGATACTCTCAACTAACTGATCACGCAGAGATTTCTGAATGAGATCATCTTCTTTGGTACTTCCGGGAAGATTGGGAGCAAACAAGTTAATGATGATTTTTCCCTCGGTTGTTTCAGTTTGTATGCTGTCTGTCATGTCCGTATCAATCCATTTATTTTGATTTTTTGCCAGCCTGAGCATCAGACTGGTGCTTTAAATTTCCACTGAGTTGATTCATGCAATGCTCAATGCCCTTAGCTTCAATCAGTTCGTTGAGGAGCTTCACCACGCTCCAACCTAAAAAGCTACCTAAAGCGCTGAAAAAATGAACAACTCATTCATTGTCCTCACCCTCGCGACTGAGCGGTTCGTTTTGTCGAGAGACATTGCTGCGCGGGGTATGGGACCGAGGATAACCCATAATATGCTCATGTTGTGTCGGCACACCTTCACAAGTTCTAACAGATAATATACTTACGTTAAATCATTGATAAATATTAACAACGATTAACTACCATTCCTGTGACCAACAACGTGTTGGTATACCAATAACTTTTTCTAGCTATTTGTTCAAGCGAGCTTATCTGTGGCGAAAATAAACAACTCTTAGTATTTATCCATATATACAACTAATGTCCTCCCCTAGCACTAACCTGACAACGCCATAGCGAGAAGCGACAGGTCAGCGGTAATGGTAACATCCATAAACCAAATGGTTATTTTCTTTGTAACGCTTATCTTTAGTCTTGAATTGTCGCAGCATGGAATCGGGTGAAATCCATAGTTTTAACGAAAAAACATCCTCTCAAACTACCACGTTTAAACCATGCATGCGGTTGCCTGCCATGGCTCAAAAAAAAGCCCGCAATCCGCGGGCTTAGAGATAATTTAGAACATGTTAGTGCCAGACGCTTCCGGGTAGAAAATCATTCCCACTCAATTATTTACGACATGCATAACCAATTGACTGGTAACAACTTTCTGAAGCCTGATTTTCACTGTACCGTTTTATATACCGTCACCGGAAATCAGTGCCCCGCTTTCAGGGAGTCGTACTGTCGCTCGCATGTGAGTCCTGCAGACCGATATCGCTCAGCCTCTTCTGCTGCTGCGATGTAAGATCGGTTGCTTTCTTCAAGCATGTCGGCGAGCACACCGATGACCTTGCTGGCTGGCGTGCCAGTGGGGAAAGATCCGGTATAGTGTTCGGCGAGTCGCTTGGTTTTGTCAAGCTCGGCGCGCAGGCTGTCAGCAGCGGTATTAGCATGCTCAGCGTCAACACGCGCCACATCGATACGGGATTGTGCTTCACGTTCAATTTGTGTTTTCTCCTGATCACGTTGTGACCTGGCCTTATCATCAGACTGTTTCTGATCTGCCTGTGCCTGCGCATACCCGGCGGCGTACTGCCGGTCACCGTGTTCATTCCAGGCAACCCTGCAGCCGATGACCAGAGCAGCAAGCATCAACACGATAAGCAACTGTTTCCAGTACGCTTTGACGAATGCACTGATCATACCGCCAGCACCTTACTGGCAGTGATGTACCGCGCGCGCCGGTCGTCGATACCGTTCTGGCCGCCATTGATGATCTGCGTGACGCGCACCAGGTCGCCGGTGTACTTCATGCAGCCTTTGGTGGCAAAGAACCATGCTGCGCTGCGGGCCGCATATTCATCCTGCGCCAGCAGTTCCGGTTGCTTGACCAGATCCACCTTCAGGCCGTTGCCACAGTCGCGGTAGTTATTCAGGCCGGTGATCTGGATAAGCCCGCGACCGCGGTAGAACCAGCCGTCAGTCGGACCGTTATTTCCCATGCGTTTGCTGTACACCAGGTTGGCGATTGCACGCTGCCGCTCCAGCGGTAACGATGGCTCACCAGCACGGCGGCCCAGCGCGTTGGCCTGACCCTGAGTGAGTCGCCCGGCGCGGACGAATCCCGCCAGCCCGGTCACGCTGTAGTTGAAGTTCTCCTGCAGTCGGGTGAATCCGCCGGACTCATGACCCACCTGTGCGATAAACATCGCCTGGTGCAGCGGTTGATCGATACCAAACTCTTTCATGGCTGCAGTAATATGCGGGAACCAGCGCGCGGCCAGCACCTCACTGATACCAGCGGCACGCTGGAATTGTTTAATGTCCATGCTGGGACCTCGTTATCTTGAAGATTTGTACCACGTTCCCTTTTGTCTTGATGAGCGCAGCCAGGAACACGGCTTTGATGATGATTTCTGACCAGTCGGCGCTGACGTAGTACCCGTAGAAAGTCCGGATAGGTACACTGGCAGCCACGACGATCAGCAGGTAGGCGAGCCATCCACCCCACCACCGATGGCGTGACCCGTCACGGCGGAACAGCAGGACTCGGATTGCAATGCCGCCGCATATAGCGGCGTTCAGGATGAGTTCAGGACTGGTCATCGTCTTTTCTCCCCGGGATCAGGTCGCGTGGATTTCCAGAACGGTGATACAGCCAGGTACCGATACCAACAGCAACGATTGAAGAAACAAACGCCCCTGCTGAGTACGCAACCCCCTTCTCAAACATATCTGTGGTGATGCCAGGGAAAGCGGATGCGAAGCCGATGAGAAGTGTTGCTGTCGGTTTGTAGAAGAGAAGGCCGCAGAAGAAGCTGAGGAACGCCAGAAGTAACCGTCGCTTTATGGGATACTCCACTGCCGAGGTAACAAAAATTACCGCACCAGCAAGCGCCCCTAAAGCCACCTCAGGCGGCACACCCGCGACCACAGACATAAGCGCGCTCAGGCTAAGCCCCTGATTCAGCGTTTCCGTGGTTAACGTGTGCGACATAGTGACCACCGTTTAATGTGCATAAGAACCCCCTTAGTTGGTGAGTTCATCATACACAATAAACCATATGTGGATTAAAAAACCTCAGACTACTCCTATCGAAATTACCTTAAAGGTGATAATATCCAGAAATCTTTAAGTGAAAACCATTTACGGATTCTGAATGAAAGCTATAAACATGAATTACCTCTCAAGACTTGATCATTTGAGATTTTTTGCAACATGCATGGTCATTATTTATCACGCACGAGGTAAGTACTACCAACAGGATGGAGGCTTGTTTGATCTTAAATCTGTCATTGCAACATGGATAAATAGCGGCACAGCTGGTGTTGCTCTTTTCCTGACTCTTTCAGGGTTTCTTTTTTGCCTGATTTCTGGTGAAGGAAAGAAGGAGATTCAGTATTTTAAGTTCATAAAAAACAGGGTGCTGAGAATATTCCCTCTGCTTACCGTGGTTATTTTTGCTCTTATCTGTGTAACAAGGGCAACATCATCACCTGAAGATATATTTAGATTATTAACTTTGCAATTAAACACTGGCCCGCTTAACGACAAAATATTTCCTATCGGGCCAGTATGGACAATTGCTGTTGAGTTTCAGTTTTATTTGATATTCCCATTCCTTGCATTATTTTTAAATAAATACGGAATTAAATATATCATAGGGCTTATCGCTCTTGCCATTGTAATAAAGTTAGGGATAGTGACTATAAAGGGGGTAGGACAATACGGTAACCTTTACAATACTATTACCGGCCGTATTGACCAATTTTTGATTGGCATGCTGTTTGCTGTCTTATATAACAGAATTGATACAATAAGATTTATAAATACAAAGCTATTTAAAACTCTATTATTCCCTGCAAGCTTCATAATCATTACATCTTATTTCCTGCTTGACAGGGGAACATGGTTTAGATGTGTATTTGGATTTACATGTGATGCCATATTATGGGGCTTCTTTATTGTTGGGTATCTTATTTTCCCATACAAAATGAATTTTACATTAGATAAGGTATTGACTAGTCTTGGCGGAATTAGTTTCTCAATGTATCTATTGCACACCCCTATAATGTATGCGCTAAGAATATCAGGATCAACTTCACCTTACGGTGGGGAGTTCATTCTTGCAGCAGTAACTATGATTTTACCAGTTGTAATAATGGTGTCATATCTAAGTTATTACGTAATAGAAAAGCCATTCCTTGAATTACGTGTAAAATATACTAAATGATTAGTATTGCGGGGTTTGTAACAACCCCGCAAACTTTATTAATAAGCCAGCAAGCGCCAAACGCCACTTATTTTCTTGAAAGTATACAACTTATTACCATTACCAGTATTCCCGGCAAGTGTTATATTTGAACTTCCTATTTCGACATTTGTCGCATTCGAGTTTATAACAATTGACCCGCCAGTTGTTTCTGAACCGATAAACATATGGAACTGAGTGCCATCAGGAGGTGTAGATGGCAATCCAGTAATGGTGGTTGCCGATATCGCGCCATTGGTTGTATATGTCCGGTTGTGTACAGGTATAAATGTAGTAGAGATGGTTGGCCATCCAGTTTGAGTGTTAAATGTTGCAGCATCTCCTTTCTGATTTGGAGTGCCCTGCAATTGATAAAAACCACTCTGAGTGTTGTAAATGAGTTTGTACAATCGGAGATTTGTTTGCCCGAACCCAATGGAGAACGAGCCATCAACTTTAGAACCAGCAACCGTAATCCCAGCAGCAGCATTTCCAGAAGCAACAAGCAACCAGAAATAGTCTCCGCCTTTCTCATTAATATTAATTGTAGCCTGAATTGAACCGCCAACTCTGTATACATAATTACATTGCGGAACAATTGTTTGCGAACCACTTGTGATAGTCCCACCTTCTGCCCACTTCGGAGGAACATAATCACTGTCCATAATGGCACTTGCCTTTACAAAAGACGCTACTGCTGATTTTGCTTCAGGACTATTAGCAATATTGTAGACGGTACCATGTCTCATTGGGCCAGGAGACTGGACCCTAACCGGGGATGTCCACGAAGTAAGGTTTGTAGAGTCAGTACACCACGTTACACCATTCTGATTAAATGCATCGGCGTATAACCTCCACTTTGAGGTCTGGTTCATCCATACCAAACTAGGCCCCTCTACAGGAGTGCCACCAAAATCAAGATCTGCAATTCGTGTGTATCCACCGATATACGTTGATGACGTCCACACTTCAATATGCTTGTTGTATTCATTCTTGATGACAATCGCATAACCTGAAGTGATCTTTGACACTTCTACATCAATCCTCTGAACAGAAGTATCGGACATCATCTGCACAGCACTGTCAAAGGTAAGATTGTTGATATTATTGCATCGGCAACTGAAAGGTACCATCCAGTTAACGTTGGTGCCATTTATGTCTGGTGCTGGTGGGTTGTACGCCACGTTAATCTGGCAATAAAGCTCACCACCATCGACAAATAAACTTGGTGCCCATATTGGTGAAATTACCGGGATCGTACCGCCGATGGTGCTACCTGGCTTACCCCAGAGGCCAGTACCTGCCTTACAAAGGTTATCTGTCCAGTTAATTAAATCGTATGATTTAAGGATATGAAAATCTGAGTCAGCACTGGCTCCAGTTACGGCTACGTACCAACATCCTTTATAAAACACAATGCTGGGGTCCCTGTTACCAACTGGTGATCCAGTATTAGTAAGTAAAGGTGACTTATTCATTACAGAAAAGTTAATGCCGTCAAACGATTTAAAAAGAGTCAGACTTACATCGCTGTTGCTGTTAAAAAAAGATCCGATAAAGTAATCTTTTGGCGTTTCTGAAAAATTGCTATTAATGTTATTAAGTTCACCCTGTACTGTTGTGGTGTTCCCATCAGCATCATAAGCTCCAACCAGGCCTGCGCCAGTAGGCTTTGCCAGCTCAATCATGACATCAGTTGCTGAGCCAGATGGAGGGAACACTACAATCGCGTTACCTGCACTGTCGAACACCGGCATTTTGTTTGCCCTGTCAGCTGCCGATGGTAACTGATTGATCGGCTCAGGAACCCGTAATGTTCTGCTGAGATTTCCTGATGCGACACTGTCCACATAGTTCTTTGTGGCCGCGTCTTGCGGGTCTCGAGGGTCGCGCAAATTGCGAATGTAGTTGTTCAGCGCGTCGTACCAGTTCGCGATACTGGAAGGCTTACGCAGCGCCAGGCGGAACATGCTGCCTACCTGCTGGATCAGCATTGTCAGCTTATCGAAAGCGTCCTCATGCACCTCAGCGAAGAACTTTCCCTGGTTTCGCAGGTCTGTTTCCTGGGTTGGCTCCAGCTCACGAGCAATGGAGATCTGCCAGCCATCAGCCAGCGGTGTTGTGAGCACCACGTTACCGCCGTTGTAACCACCGGCATTCGTCACGGTGTAGTCCGTGTCCAGCACCAGAACAGTAATGTTTTCATCAAGGTCTACAACCGAGACGGTCAGATCTGTTTTCTTGAATATGCGGAAGGTATACGGGAAAGATGTCGTAACGCCGTTCCCGGTGTAATCGTTATGGTCAACTACGGTTGATACCGTCATGGCCTGTCTCCAGTAAAGCAGCGCCCGGCGCGCGTGCATCATCTGGACAGTTTATTACCTGGCAAACCTTATATGAATTGATTGAATAACAAACACCAAATATATTACCTTTCAGGTAATTCACAAATCGTGCTGGATAGTCTTTAGGACTTTTGCTACTGTACATACATACAGTGAATGCATGGAGAATATCAGATGCAACGTCAGTATCATCACCCGCTGGAAAAAGGCTTTGCCGAACGCATACACACGCCGGGAGGCGTCCGCTCCCTTGTTGAAGATTCGCACCTGATGACGTTGCTGCGCCAGTTGGGTGAGGATGGCTTTAATGTTGATGGCCCGATGGCAGAGCTGACTGCCCTGGTGAACTATGTCACCAGCTCGCAGATGTCCATGAAGGATCTGCAGATGCATCTTGATTACTGCGTGGAAAAACTGAAGCAGGAAACGACATAAAAAAAAGGCCGCATTAGCGGCCTCGTGACATGTCACACAAGCGGTAATTTATACACTATCGCGGCGATAATAACGAAGGTCGCGAAGTAAACGACCTTCGCCGATGTCTCTCCTAACCATCCTTTCCTGATCGCGAAAATTATCGCCACAAGATACGCCGTGCCGCAGACCACAACGGCAGCAAACCAGAACAGAATCAACCCTATCTTGATTAAGATATCCATTATTGCCCCACTGCCTTTCCGAGATCTGGAGCGCGGCGCGGCGAAGTTTCACCAGGCTCCCACCAGCTCGTTGTATTGAATTCCCGCTGCGCACGGTCCCTTACCCGGTCGTTATAGCCTGGGTTTGCCATCTCCTGCAGTTGCTGCAGTATCAGGTGGTTGGTGATTGCCTTCGCGTACCAGAGATTAGCGAACGGGGTTATCATGCGGGCCGTCTTCAGCGCATCGGCACCGAAAGATGTTTCCTCGCCCTGAAGCGCCTTCTGCGGGTTCGTGATCAGTAGTTTGGTTAACTGTTCTGCGAAGCTGAGCACCGGGCCGCCAATGGTTGCCGCGATACTTGAGCCATATTGCGTATGGTCCTGGAAGAGGAAATCGCCGTAGATACCGAATGATCCCCCCTTCAGCAACGCCTGTACCCATGTAGTTGGCTTTGTCATATCCAGTGGGTCATTACCGGTCAGCAGGCTGTTCATCTGGTTTGCAAACATCCCGGCCAGTGTCGTACCAGCAATGTATGAAGCGAGGAATTTAAGCGCCGGAACAGTATCGAGATCATTGGCTCGGTTCACCAGTTGGCGGAACCCGGCAAACGGCGTTGTTTTGAAGAGCATGAAGCTCTTAATCAACTGCCCGGCATCGTCACGGGCATAGGTGTCCAGGCCGGTGGCCGTCGTTACGGCGCTGGTCATTTCACCGTGGGTGATCCCCAACAATTTCTGCGCGGCTTCAGCGCGGGCATTGCGAACCATGCGCGTGATGGTCTGCTCTGCTTCTGCATCGAATGCTTCTTTCATCCGTTTCAGGCGCTCAGGAGGAAGATCGCCAAGCGCGGCCAGAGCTGCTTCACTCCCGGCGCGAACCTGTGCAATACGGTCTGCCATGATTCCGGTGATCACGTCGTCAGGCACGGCATAAATAGCGTCAGGCGTCATGCCCTTATGCCCGGCGGTGGTCATTGGCTGAAGGTCTGCTGCTGCCATGATAGCCCAGTCCTCATTGCTCCAGCCTTTGTTGGCCAGGATGGTTTTATCTGACCCTTTAACATCGTCCAGCGTCTTAAATTTGCGGGTGAGCTCTCCAATGTTTTTGTACATCAGCAGGCCGAACGCCGCTTTGTTGGCGCGGTCCATTGCGATCAGCCCTGACCACTTCAGAGTCTTCTCTGCAAACCAGCCGGTAATTCCGCGCGACAGGTCAAATCCGCCCATCTTTGAAACAACAGCAGCATGCGAATCCACCAGCAGGCCCAGTTCAGCATTCGCCCTTTTCGCGTCACCACTGAAAAGGTTCTTGATGGTGTTGGCTGACAGGCGCATGCCGTCGCGGGTGAAACCGAGCGCCTGGGCATTGGCGCGCATAATGGCCTGGTCGCTGGTTGCTGTCAGGACGCTGGTACCGAGCATGGCGCTGGTCATCAGGTTACGAAGACCGCCAACTGCTGACGTGAACACGCTCGATGTGGCCGCGCCGTTAAGCCCGGCCATAGAGTTAAACATCCGCTCGACCATCTTGCGTTCTTCGTTCATCTTGCCCACTTCCTTCCCGCCGGTTACCGCACGCTGATATACGCGGTCCAGCACCAGGGAAAAGTTGCGGGCAGCGTCCGGGCCGAAAGCTTTAACGACGCCAAGATCACGGGACGAGGATTGAAGGTGTGACATCATAACACCAGCCACCGGCTGCTGAGTGTAGCGCTCCATGTAGGCGAAGTGTGACTGTGCATCCTTGAACGCCATCACTCTGCTCTGGGAGCCGCGGTTCTTTATCCCGCCGGTGCCCATGAATGCGCCCGGGTCGATTTTGTTGGCCCCGTCGGTGGCCTTCGTTTCGAAAATAGCTTCAAGCGCCTGGCGATACTCGATGTCATTCATCGGGCTGCCGTCCGGATTAACGTAGTTGCTGCGATCCTGCGTATTGTAAACGTCGTCCACCCATGCCTGGCGGGCAAACTCAATCGGAGGCTGGCGGCCTGACAGTCTCGCTTTGGCCTGTTCTGCCACCGGCAATGATGCCAACCATTCATCTCGCCCGGCGTTGCGAATAAAATCAGCGTCATCCACATAGGGCAGATGCCAGTCATCGCGCAGGCCGATATCAAATCCGTTGTCGTTCATTTCCTGCCGAGCCCGGCTGGTTACGTCATTCCATACCTGTGCGATTTTCTTCGCCTGCGGGTTCCCGGTATCCTCGCCGTAAAGCTCTTTCAGGATCTGGAATTGTGCAGACTTTGCAGCCTGCTGGTCGAACAGACTACGGAAACGCTGCTCGCCGAGTGCTTTGCTCTGCTCGAAGAATTTACGGACGTCATCACCGGCTTTGAGCAGTTCAGCGCTGAGTTGGCGGGACCAGTCCTGATATGCACCGGTAGCCAGTTCCTCAGCCGATGTGACCGCAATATCTTTTCCGTCAGTTGTCCGCCGCCCTGCAAATATAAACTGCTGCAAATTGGCGGGAGTTTGCTGCTCTGGCGGGATGTTAGCATCGAGGGTTTCTGTCACCCTGCTGATAGCGATCGCGTTCTGAGCGACGCGCTGGCGCTTCTTATAGACGTCATGCACAACGCGCTGACGCACCAGATCGGCGGCCTCCATATACGTCTGTGCATCAGGGATGCCAGTCTTGCCTTCCCTGGCATTTTTTTTATGCACCTGGCGCACGGCTTCTTTGATACGGTCCTCAATACCTTTCAGCTCGTCAGCCTTTGGCTGGCGGCCAAGTGTCTGCGCAATGGCTTCAACACATGCCTGTTTCATTATGGGTTCCTCAGGAAGCACGCAGCGGCGACTGAATACACTTTCGATTCGTTCTGCACGGTCTGGATTTGCTCATCAAATTCAGCCAGAACATCGGAGAGTTTTGCAGGCTGCCCGGTGTCAGGGTGCGTAATTGTCAAATCCGGATTGGTGGTGGCCATATCGCGCGCCGCCATCAGGTCGTAACTGTTTGATGAAATCGCCTGGCCTGTATCTGGATCAACGCTGACCTGCCCGCCAGTTTCGTCTGCTGCCGTGAATGCACTTTCGGCGCGCGGCGCCGGAGCCTCTCCAGCCAGTTCTGACGGCGTTTCATATCTGACACCATTCTCTTCGAAAACCTGCTGCATTGCATGGTACTGCTCGTTTGCAGATTCCAGCATGCCAGGCCGGGCCGGACCATCCAGCCCGCGCGCCATCATTCCGACGTTAACAGGCTGGCCATCATTCAGTTGCCGGTACGCTTCATCCATGGCTGCCACATGGCTGTTAATGCTCTCGTTGCTGGCGTGCAGCACAGGGGAGGATTCCAGGTCGTAATACAGTCCCTCATTCAGCGTGTGTGCTGCATCGATGTCGCTCGGCTTAATGGCCGGAATATCTGACGCTGCGGCGGTCTCTGTCACTGGCGTCTGGGTATCAGATCGCACCGGTGCACCAGGCGCATCCGTTACTGGCGTAGCTTCGCCCACAGGTGATGGCTCTGCGGTAGCATCAGGAACACTCTGCACTTCTGCTGCCGGGATCTGCGTTTCAGCATCTGCCGGAGGTGGCACATCAGCATTACGCGGGGCCAGGTGATGGGCACCACCAAAAGCGCCTCCCAGCACCGCATCCACCAGCATGGCCTGGCCGTCGAATACCCGGTACTGCTTCGCCATCTCGGTGTATCCTTTTTTCTCCAGCGTTTCGCCGACTGAGTAACGGTTCAGGCCACCGAATCCGGTGTTGATTGCCACGCCTGAAGCGATGCGTGTTGCCAGCGTGGTGCCGACGGCAGCAGGTAAAGCCATGCCCGCGGCGTTGAAAAGGCTCTGCTGAGTTGCCAGGTTGCGAGCCGTCGACTCGTCTACGCCCTTTCCTTTGAAATCCTGATAGGACTGTTCATACGTAGAGCTGAATGCGGTGGCGGCGCCGACGGCAGGACCGCCGACAATGGTCGCACCTATCGATGGTACAAACTGGCCGAGACCGTAAATCACCTCGGCAGCGGTTCCCTGGCTACCCGCATCAGGCTTCACGTATCCGCGTGCATCCTGCAGTTGTTTGCCGATCGTGTCGTAGGTGTCATTCAGCGCTTTGTCGGCATCAGGGAACATCACCCGGAAGATATTAACCGTTGGCGCCACGTCTGCGGTGAATGCAGGATCGCTGATCAGACGCTTGCTAAAACCAACGGCGGACTGAGCCAGGCCGAGAGTACCTTCCGCCACGCCGCGCACCGGTGCAGCAATTGAGCCCTGGAAGAATGTAGGCTCATAATCTTCTGGTCGTGCCGGATTGGCTGCTGTTTTATCGTCGGTCCACGCCTGGCCTTCCGGAGCCAGAGAAAATACATCAGACATTATTCGACCCTCACGACGATAGCTTCATTGGTTTTCGGATCCGTCGCCCAGCGCCCGCTGCCGCTTACCAGACGGTACTGGTTGTTGCCGATATTAACCGGGGTGAAGTTTGATGCGGCGTTGACGTTCAGCCCGGCATCTTTCAGCGCCTGCTGTGCGGACGCTGTGTAACGGTCATTGAACGTAGATTTATCCATGCCGAACGGCATTACCACATCGCCACCATTAAAGCCCTTGTACACGCCGCCTGTGGCGTATTGCGCCGCCTTTTCCACTACGTCGGAGTTGGCTGCATCAGTGCGCGTCATGGAAGCGTCTCCGGACTGATAAGCGATCCCGGCGTAAGCGGCTTTGAAAAGGTTGTAACTGAGCTGGCGCGCCTGCGGGTTGTTGGCGAATGCATTACCAACCTGATCGTCGAATGCGCGCTTAAGCTTATCTTCGCTCGGCAACTGGACCGGAGTTATGCCCGCGTCTTTCATAGCCTTGGTCGGGTTAAGCAACTGGTCACCTGCCAGGATCACCTTCGATACGTCGTACTTGTTCATGGTTGGCTTGTAGCCAATGAACTGGCTGTAGGCGATAGACGGCTTTGTGTTGTCGTACTGGTTGTCAGGCGTGCCAAGCAGCAACGCAGAATAGGCTGTAGCCGCGTTGTTCGGCGCGATGGCAGAGGCGACCTGACGCATTGCCGGAGCAGACAACGTTTCCCCCATGCTCTGCAGCAGACTGATGGTCTGGTTAACGTCTTTGGTGCCGCGTACCTGTTCAGACAGAGCCGCAGCCTCCTCACTCGACAGGATAGGCGCATTGATGCCCAGCGCACGCAGGCTTTCCTGAGATGAGAACCGGTTGGCCACCTCCGCAGTGATGTCGTTAGGGTTATTGCTGGAGATCGGCTTATAGGCGCCAATCTCTACCGCAGCGTTGAACGGATTATTCTGGCGCTGGCTGATCACCTTCGTGGCCGCAGCCGATACCTGATCGAATAATTCGGCACGGGAAGCATATCCCTCGCCGGTTTCCTCGGTTCCTGGCTTCAACTGATTGACGTAGGCTGTAATGCTGCTCGTCGGCATGTTGCGGAATGAGCCAATGTACTGCCCGGCGATCTGCGTGTTCCTGAATTCGGTGTAACGGAGATTACCTTCCCGCACCCCATAGGCCGCCAGGAAGTCGGTCTGAGTCGGAGCATTGGGGAAATCCACACCGCGCATGTATGCCGCGCTGGCATCGCGTACCCGGCTGTCGATACTGGTGCGATATTCTGCCTGCTGCTGCTTGCGAATTTGGTCAGCCTGTCGCAGGAATGTCGCCTGCGCTTCAGGAGATGCAGCGTCGAATGCAGCATTGCCGGTGTAACGTTTGGTGCTGGTCGGCAGCTGAGACAGGCCAATAGCTGCACTGACACCGGTGGCGAGCTGCTGGTCGCTGTATGGCTGGCTACCGTTCTCATGCTGGATGATTGCAGCACACAGGGCCTTCAGCGTGTCAGGGTTTGATGCGTCAAGCTGCTGATCCGCAGTCACACCAAGCTGCGCGCATACTGCCTTAATGTAGGCATCGGTATTGTTATTGTCGGACGGCGGCGCCCAGCGGTTGATAATGTCACTGACGGTATCGATCCCCTGGCGCTGGTAAGACAGCAGGTTGCGGCCCAGCGCGCGGATGCCATGCTCAGGAGTTTCGAATTTAGCAAATCGACCATCATCACCGGTCTGTCCAACCCATGGATTTGTTTTGCTGTATTCGAGGTTTCCGGGGTTGTTATTGCGAATGCCGCGAGCGTCGCCTTTCTCACCTTTTACATAATACTGATCCTGCTGTTCGTGCAGCCTCTCAGCGTAGGCTGTGGCATCTTCAGGGTTGTCGAATATGCCTAGGTGCTTGCCAGTTTTTTCATATAACGCAATGGCTTCATCGTCAGAGAGTAATTTTCCATCGTCGCTTACGGTAGGAATCAGGACTTCACCTGAATCTGTTCCAATGGAAATTGTTCGAACGGTACTGATCGTTCCATCTTCGTTTTTAACAGATGGTCGATTAAACAGGTTGATATTACCCTGAGTCACCATTCCTTTTGTGGTTTTAGGATCTCCACCATACGGATTAACCGTTGCCCGCTTTGAACCAGAAACTGTGTCGCTCAGCTCGCCATTGCTCTGAATGAACTCGATAGAGTTATTCGCCGACCACTGAGAAAGGGCAGTATCAGCAACCTTCTCCTTAAATTCGGTCTTTTTCGCCTGAATTTGCTCGGCGCTCCAGCCATGCGCGGCGCCATAGGTTTCGATCTGCTGGAAGGTCTGCTGGTTGTACAGCACATAGTTGGCGTTGTCGCCGTACGCAGATGCTGCCAGCTTCCCGTTGTTCTCGAGCGTAGCCTGGAACTGACCTTCTTCGTAGGCATTGAGCTGGCTGATCTCATGCCGCCCGGCCTGCGTCGTGAACTGAATGCGCTGCTGCTGCGCCTGCTGCATGAAACCTGCGCGGGCACCTTCCGGCAGCGTCATGGCGATCTGCTCGGCCTGAGAATCAAACTTTTGGGTGTACTCCTGGCCCTTACCGAGTGCATTTTTACCCTGAAGATTCAGCAGTCCGGTATCAGGGTTGGTCAGCAGATCGCTGGAAATCTGGCTGAGTTGCAGCGATGCATCCTGTGCCTGGGCAACATCAGCCCGCTGCTTGGCCTGCGCGAACATGTCGATAGCCTTTGGTGCCACCTGAGAAATGACGTCGCCGACATTGGGCTGCTCGAATGCCTGAAGGCCTGGAGACTGGAATCCACGGCTTTCAACCTGGCGACCGGTGACTGTTGGTACTGTAGGCATTTCGGTATCTCCTTATCGACCGGTACGAGTGCCGACTGCCGCGCTGATTGGTGCGGCTTTCTGCGAGAACGGCGACCATGTACCGCCAGCCATTTGATAAGCGCCATACGCCTGCAGCGGCGTAGTAAGCAACGTGGTAGCGGCCCCCATATTCCCCTGCTTACGCGCTGATACCGCCTGGGCGTCATAGTTAGCAGACTGAACCTGATAGCCGTAAGCCTCGCGCTGGGCGTTGTTAACGGTCGTCAGAGCATCCAGCGTGCCGAACTGAGCGGTATCCCCGAAGATGTCCAGAGCGTTACCGGTTGAGAGATCCGCACCGGTGGCACCCATGGTTGCCGCCTGGGTGCCGGCTGCCTGGCGATTACGGCGTCGCACTTCCTCGGCCTGGGCATTGCCACGGTTAATTGAGTCCTGCGCCTGCGCTTCTGCCACATCAGCATTTTGCTCCGCTACTGCAGAGGTGTATTTCCCGGTCTGATACTGGTCGTAAGCGGACAGCGCGCCTGCCGCGAGTGTCGCACCGGCTAAAATTGTGGTGGGTTCACACATTATTTTCTCTCCATGTGGAAGCGGTGAAACAGAAGACCGTGAGCGCCGTATGGCTGCGGCTCTTCAATGGTGAATCCCAGCCAGTGCAGCCAGATACGCGCTGTGTGGTTGCGGGCATCAACATAGTTTTCAAGATACGGGTAAACAGCCAGCATTGCATTGACCACTTTCCCGCAGCGGCGCAGGAAGGTACGCTGGTATTTCTCCAGCGCGTCGGTGCCCACCAGCCACGGGATGCCGTTGCCGCCGATCATAGATGCCGGTGCCACGCCGAAGATGGTCACCACCTCCCCGTTGATAAGCCCTGCGCAGGCGAAAGTTGACGTGCGCAGACCGGTTTCAAGCACGCGGCGCGGGCTCCATCCGTTTGTCGCCAGAAATTCATCAACATCAGCCTGGCGGACATGCGGCAGCATGGCTTCGATATGCTCTGCGGTTGCCGGTACGATCTGAGCTTTAATCATCAGAATCCCCCAACCGTCATGCGCGGAATGACAGCCAGAACTGACAGCGGCAGCGGATCGAGCTGGCGCACCTTAACGCGTCCGTTTTTATCCCAGTTGCTGTCGAGCTTCACCTCAACTTTTCCGGTAGCGTCATCAACAGGGTCGTCGTAAAACTCGAACTCACGCTGTGGATACTCGTACCATGTGCCACCAGGCGTGGTTGCCCATATTCCGCGGCTGGCATTTACCACCATCGTGACAGTGGGGATCACCTGCTTTTTATCCAGCAGCGTTTCCTGGCCATTGATGTTGATGTCCAGCGTTTCGAACTCAGCAGTGATCGGCAGTCCGATATGAACTACCGCGCCCGGAGATTCGAGCGTGACAGCACCGCCTGTTACGGTTTTCTGTGGCTCAACGCTGGCGTCTGAGAGTATGTTGACTGTCTGGCCTTCTAGGTGTGACAGGCCGCTGAAAGTCTGGCGGGCCATCTGCCAGTTTGTTGTGGCCGCATTGCGCAGCACAGCAGGAACATCTCGGTTAAATCGCACGACCACCGCCGTAGTGCTGGTTACAGAAATGATGTTGCCGCGTAGCTCCTTCGCAACCACCTCTCCGGTGTCAGGATCAGCCTCTGAGTACGGGAACTGGATCTGAGCGTCAACGTCCGTATTTTCAAAGTAAGCACCACCGCTTATCGTCACCGGGTAGTCGACCTGATAGCTCCATTCTCCGGTGCCGCCGCTGATGGTCATCGTCCTGGATGATGTGTTACGCCCGTCATAGCTCAGCCCACAGTCGACAAAGAATGCGTCTTCATCACTGGTAAACAGGCGGCTGGAAAGACGTTCGATGTAACGTTTCGTCTGGCCGTTGATGGTCCGGTTAACCACGAAATAAACAGCGTCCTCACTGCCTTCGCTGATGGAGCAGGTGCTTTCGTACTTCCCGGTGCTGGACTGCGGTGCCCAGGCGAATACCTGCTGATCACGCAGATAGGTCAGCACCAGCAGTTTTCCGTCGTCGCGGATGCAGAACGCGCTGCTGTACGGCACGATGCAGAATGACCAGTCTACAATGCTGCGTTTCTGGAAAAGATGGTTTGCCAGTATGGTCAGGTCAGTGCCCTGGTACCCGTCGACGTCGAAGGAGTAAGCCAGATCACGCACCACACTCCCCTTTTCCTGGATGAACAACGCGATGTTTGCCACGGCGATCGGCGGCACATTGCTGGAACCGTTGTTTCCCTGCGAGCTGAACGAGAAAGCCGACGGCGTGAGCACCTTATTCTGGTCTCCGGATATCGTATATTCCCCGCCGGACGTCAACGCAACCAGGCTGCCTACATCGATAAGATGGCGAATCTCATTTACCTGGCGCCCGGCATAGGTGTAGATAATGCGATCGTCATCCTGAATGGGGTTGCTCTTGCCAAAGTCTTTATAGTCACCGGTACGGCTCGCCCAGATGGTTTGTGGGTAAGCGGTAGACGCGGCAAAATACAGACGCTGCTGATAATAGACGACCGTGCTCGGGTAGCCGTTGACGCTGTTCCAGGCATATTTTGCCCATTTATAGCTACCGTTAGCGGAGCCAACGACCTGAGAAGGGATATAGCTAACCACCGTTGCAGTTGCGGTTGTACCCGCTACAGCAGTGATTCGCGCAATGCCGAAACCGCTGTGGAGATATTCCCACTGAATGCCGGTATCACCACCCCAGCCATCCCATGACATACCTTCTGTGTGGGACGGACGAAGTGTGCCAGTGGTGCCGCCAGTATTGGCGCGGTAGTAGTTGCTGTCGGCGCGACGCACATCGTTGATAGCGGTGGTCTTTCTGGTCTCCCATACGGGAACGGAATCAACCGCCGGCTGTTCGAGATAGAAGAGTTTCCCTACCTGCTCGGCACCGAAGATAGAAGAGCTGGCCGTCAGCGTAATGGTCCCGGTGCTGGCACTGGCGTATACCTTCACTGACTCGTCAACGTTGATATCTTCGAAAGGTCCGTTTTTGGTGGTGACGTCGACGATCTGCCAGTTGTCATGCGCGTAGCGGCGCAACTCCTTCGGCGGGTAGGACGGGTGAACCAGCGTAAGCACATCGGCGCTCTGCGTGAATTTGATGCGGAACAGGTCGGCCTCTGCATACGGCATAGCCAGCTCGTAGATCACATTGCTGCTGTTCAGCACATACGCGCCGTCTTTGATAACGCGCATGTAGTTGTGCCCGAACTCCAGCGCATAGGTCTGGACGGTAGAGAACTGGAAAGGAATAAGGCGGCATTTTCGCGTCGGATATTTGGCTTCTCCGACGAAGCGCGTGCCCGGGCGATTCTCCACCCCACCATACTGGCGAACGATAAAGTTATCACATTTGCGCAGCGCCACCTGATACTTCGACATATCGATGCGCCCGTACAGCGACGGGCCAATCTCACCACCGGCAAAGCTCGGCTGGATCCAACTGAAAGCCATTATGACAACCTCGCTGCGGTGAACTCATCAACTGGCGGCTGCGGCTCCTGAGATTCGTTCTGGCTGTGCGAGCCAGCGCTCAGGATGACGCTGCGGTACATAGTCAGTGCGTTGTTACCGAGATCTGCGCTGCCAGTAAGCGGCATGTTGATGGCGGCCGCCAGGCGCCAGGACAGCGCTTCCATGAAGATGGCATCGAACATGTTCACGTCGGTGACGCGTGCGATGTACTTCAGCCATGCCTGAGGCTGGTCTGTATAGATCAGCTTTCCGGTGCCGTCGGCATCAGCCCCAACCTCATAGTTGATGCGCATGGCAGCCGTAGGATTACGGATACCGGGCACCATAATTTCGGTGATGCGCAGGCAGTCAGTCGGATACTGGTAGGAATAAGCCCAGTCCGGCGGCGGATTGTTGGTGTCGGCCAGCGCCAGGCGTTTGGTGGCAAAGTTCCAGTCGAAGTCCGCCAGCGCAGAATCGCGGCAGGAATCGAAATGCAGGGAGCACTGCCCGGCTTCTTTACTCGCTTCGGTCAGGCTGTTAATGCTGCGGCTGTTGCCGATATTGCTCAGCGCACGGTTGCAGATCTCGATAACGGAGGCCATTAATCATCCTCCCCGCCTGGGTAGAATGCATCTTTCAGCTCTTTGGCATCATCACGTTTCTGTGGAGCCAGGCCAATATCAGTGATCTGAAGCTCAACATAGTTGTCTTCACCGTGATCTGTAGTGCGGGTAGATACAGAACATACGTTAGCCATTGCCATAACTGATACGCTATCACCTACCGCTGGCAGTGATTTTGCATTCAGGCCGAGGCGTTGCAGAGATTCATTATCCAGCGTGATGCGCAGCCCCCACGGATACTGATCTTTGGTTTCTGGTTTTCCATCTTCACCAACGAATGAGTCGGTGCCTGTTTTCATGTTTACAGTTTTCATTCTCAGGTCTCCGCATAGAAAAGCGGGGCCGAATGGCCCCGGCTTTTAGCACTTTATCGAGCGCTTACACGCCCAGTTCTTTACGCCGGGCATCAATCTTCTCTTTGAGAGTTTTTGCGCTGGTGTTTTTATGCGGAGCTTCGCCGAACATCTCTTCGTAAATGGTACGAAGCTGGTCCAGCTCCTGAAGCTCTTCATTGGTTGGCAGATCGTCAGCCTTCACCACGACATCACCGTCGTTATAAGGGATAAGGTTTTTTCCAGCCTCCCCGGAAAACTCCACAATATCGCCAGGCTCGCAGAGCTTGCCGTTAATGAAGGAGCGTTCTTTGACGCGATATTTAGACATTGGTCTGCACCCCGCCAACAATGCCAGCGGTTACTTTGCCAGTGGTCGGCGCGGTACCGGTGACGGTGTAGTTAAGGCGGATGTAGCGCTCCAGCTTCATCGGCAGCGTGATGACCGGCGTTTTGTAACCAACGGTCAGGGATGCCAGCGGGATGACCATAGAGATCACGTCCGTTGGAGAACTGAATGCCGAGTTATCATCGGTCTGCACCGTTACAGTCAGGCTGGTCAGGGTGTTAAATGCCTCAACAACCTGAATCAGCAGCGGGATATCGCCATATTTACCGACATCCTTACTGGAGCCGGTGTCAATAACGTTGGTTGATGCCGCGGTGGCCGTAATGGCCTGAGCCGCGGAGAACAAAGCCTGTTGATCAAGCAACATGATTCTCTCTCCTTACGCCGTTACGGCAGATTCAGTGTTGAGCAGGGCATCAGCGCGACGGATCGGAATGCCGAGGAAAGAAACCACTTTCTTACCGGCATACTCTTCGATAGTCAGGTTGACGTTTTTCGCGTTCATTGCCTGCTTGTGCAGCCACGCGTGAATTGTTTTGTTGCAGTAGATGACTTCTTTACCATCACCCAGCATTGCAACATCACGTGCATAGTACGCATCGACCATCATGCTGATCAGATCAGCACCAGTTGATGCGTCTTTAGTCAGGGTGGTGACATCGATGTTGCAGATACGGGAGATTGAACGCCAGTCACGAACGCTCAGGCCGAGGTTCCATTTGAACTCATCACGGTATGCGCGGTATTTGCCGCCATTGCCGTCGTCCACCAGATCATCGCCGAGGTCTTCATGCTGGAAACCTGCGACCATGCCTTCCGGGTAGATCATGTGAGCAGTCATTTCGCCCCATGACATAAACCAGATGGAGGTATTAGTGGAACCAGAACCACCGGCGCTGAATACGTTTTCTGCGCTTGCGGCCTTGCTGGTGCTGAGCGTGTTGAAACGCGGAGCCAGGCCCATGAATGCTTCAGGCTCGGCATCGGTATTGCCGTAGAAGGTATAACGCGCGACTTTGTTGTTGAAGCCCTGCAGTTTGCCCATGTTTTCAGAAACACGGAATGCTTCTGCGTTGTTTGAGCGATCTGCCAGGTCTTTATCGACAAAGCCCAGGTCGTACAACATACCGGTTGTATCGGTTACTGGCACGGTCTGGGTTTTGGTTGGCTGAACGCCCTGGTTATAGCGGCGCCATACCGGCTCAGGAATACCTGCGCGGATGGTGGTTTTATGCTTAGAGCCGTCGTTACACGGCACATAGATCGCATCGGTCAGGATGTCGTTGGTTTTCGCCAACTGCTCCACGATGCGCGCGATTCGCCCGTTCTTGTCAGTACGATTGTAGATGTCAAGCAACGATGGCAGAGTTTGACCGATTAAAGCCATTTTTCATACCTCACTTTTTGGGATAGAAGGCGGAGATAAGGTCACTGCCGCCGCTTTCATGACCGCCGGTGACAACCTTGTCTTCTGACATTGCCTTGCCGACTTTGATAAACGCTTTAACAAGCGCCGGGTGATTACCCAGACCGGTTGAGTCCAGGTACTCTTTCAGTTCTGGATCGCCGAATTGTTCCAGTGCACGCTGCGCAGCGCTGAGGTTTGCGGTCAGCTTGTCGCCGCCGATCTCCTTGTCTGCCTTCACGTCGGCTGCCCACTGTTCTGTCTGCGCCTGCCAGGCTTCTGCCTGACGCTGCTGCACACCGGCCAGAATTTTTGGATATGCGTCCACCAGCTTCTGCGCCTGCTCGTTTGTCAGGTTCAGCTCGCGGGCAACCGGCTCGAAGTCCTTCAGCGCTTCGGTGTCAAGCTCAACGCCTTCTCCAGCCTTAAATTCGTATTTCTCCGGCGCGCCTTCCTGCTTCTGGTCTTTTTCTTCAGCAGGCTTGTCTGCTGGCTTATCACCATCAGCGGGCTTATCGTCCTGAGGCTTGTCGCCTTCAGTGCCAGGCTGTGGTTTATCGCCTTCTGGTTTGGCCGGGTCAGCAGCAGGTGCCGGAGCATCAGCAGCAGGTGCGGATGGCTCAGACGGTGCCGGTGAAGAGCCACCATCAGCAGGTTGCTCATTGCAAAGACGGCGATGCAGCAAACGTTCTAATAAATTCATGGTTACTCCTGTTCACTGGCCTCTGCGGCCATCTTCAGATACTGATCGGGGCAGTGCGTCATGACGCGCTGAAACAGAACCAGAGCCAGGTTGCGCTGCCCTTCGTTGAATGCTGTGATGTTCGGGTCTACGTTGAAGCAGGTACCGAACACCTGACCTTTCTCCAGCAGCCACCACACGACGCGGCGGCCCTGTTCGCTATCCATGACGAACTTGATGTCGTCCTTCTCGCGCTGCTCCAGATCGTGCTTCTTACGCTCGTTCTGAATGCGCAGTTCTTCTTCATCGAAGTCCGTCATTGCTGCGCCGCTCCAACTGCGTTAGTGATTGCTGTCAGTGCGCTTGGGTCTGTGGTCTGCGTCTCGCTGAGCGTCTTGGCTCCCTGCGTTACTGCCTGGCCCATTGCCAGCGCCTGGGCTGCCTGCTGCTGTTTGGCTCGATCCTCGCGAATCTGCTGCACCTGCTCCTGCGGAACAATGACGGTTGGCGACGTGCCTGCCATCTCTGCGAACGCGTCGATAGCCTGATCCGCGTCCAGCTTGTCGAGCGCTTCAGGTTTGAACTGTGCGAGCTGGCCGATAAAGCCAACGGTCTGCGACAGGCTGGTGAGGCCGATAGATTTCTGCGCCTGAGCCATAACGGAGATGTACTCGATGCGCAGCGGCATGCCCTGCATAACGTCAGGTGGAGGCGGAAGCATGTTCTTGCGCGCCATAATGGAGAACACGCGGTCGATAAGCGGGTTGAGCGCTTCGTCGTTCAGGCGTTCCAGCACCGGGCCGAGCATCAGCAGTTTCTCTTCCTTCATCTCGATCACTGCTTCCACCGGCATGGAGCGGGTGTTGATGTTTTGCAGCATCATGAAGAGGTCAACGAAGTAGGCGCTGTTGATGGTCTGGCGGGTGTCCTGAATGTCAGCCAGCAGGTCGGCTGTATTCGGGTTGACCAGGTATGCAGGCTTGAAACCGTCCTGGCCGCTCAGAACGTCGAGATACGTCACGTCGCCTGGCAGCAGAGAAACGCGCTGATTCTTCAGTGAAGTTGGCGCAACCATCGGCGGGTTAGTGGCTTTGTCGATCAGCTGAGCTTTGCGCTTCTGCTCAACCTGCAGGGCTTTAACCTGACCGAGTGCCAGCATGCCAGGGCAGGAGGACGCATAAACGTCTTCGCCGTTAACTTCCCAGCGTGGCGCCAGGATCGGGAATTCGTCAAAGCCAGATTCACGCAGCAGCTTGTCGGCGTCGCCGCCAGTCTCGAAGTACACAGAGCGGAACGGTTTGTTCTTGCTGTCCATCTTGCCGCTGTCGCGGTTGATGTTTGGCGTGATGCAGTGGTTAACCTCGATCCAGTTTTCGTATGTGCCGTTTTCCCACATTCCCCGAACGGAAGCGCTCACGTTGTCCAGGCCAAATTCCTGCACCAGCTGGCGCACGGTCATGGAGAACTGGCGGAAGGAAGTGTCTACGCTGCCGCGCGGGCTGTTCGCCAGGTAGTAGCTGCCAATCGGGAATGGCATTGTGCGGATCACGTCCTGGTCATCTTCGAGCACGGCCATCGCGGCGGTACCGAAAGTACCCAGGCTGGCGTACATCACTGGAAGAGACTGGTACAAATTCGATTTGTTGAACACCTCGTTCATGCGGCGCTGCACGACTTCCAGCCAGACCTTCACCGGGCCGTAATCCATCATGTCAGGGTCAGGCGTTGCCAGTTTGAACCACGGACGGGCCGGGCTGGTGATGCCGGACATCATGCCGCTGGCGAGAATGCGCTGAGCGAGTGAGCCGGTAGGGTCAACAATTTTGGTGTTGCGGCGATCATCACGGTTAACGTCAGACGGCAGGAAGCGTGAACCGCGCGGATTGATAAAGTCGCTCAGATCGCGCCAGTGCGGCTCGAACGATGTGCGCTCACTCTTCAGCTGTGCTAGCTGCTTCAGCAGCCGCTCTTTTTCGGTTTCCGCCATCTCTCAGGTCTCCGTTACTGACCGAGCAGCGTTTTACCGCTGGTGTTGGCTTTGGAAGTGTCGCCCTGGGCACCGGTGAGCATGGTCGAGTTACGACCGGCTGCAGCACGGCGGCGGCGCTCTTCGTCATCGCGGGCACTGACCACAGCGGCGTCCTGCTCCTGAGGTGCGGCCTGAACTTCTGGTGCCGCTGGCACTGATGGCTTGCTGCCGATACACATAGCGATAACCTCACACACGATTAAATTATTACCAATTTAACCATATACGGATTATTTTACGTAGTGCATTGACAGAATGCCGTGCAATTATTACCCTTCAGGTAACACAACATGAAAGCGCACTTCGATATCGGTTCTGTGAGGTCTTGTCGCTAAATCAAACTGGTGAGTGCGCTTCCAGGTGTGAGCAGTACGGCATATGGCACATGTGTCGCAGCGGTCCGGAGGGGTTCCTTGGTTTCCTTACCCCCGAGCGGGTAGCCGGAATGTGCAAGTCAGTGCTCTCGGTATGCACGGACATGACGACTCACCATCGTGGCGATCAGGTGTGACACCTCGGAAGAGACGAGGATGCAACGATGAGAGCATTGCAGGTTTACATGGTGGACATGATTGCCACGGAGTACGAAGCAAAGTGCAGTGCTCTCAATGTTGTGGTGAATGCGCAGGCTGATGCGCGGGGTGGAGCGGCCCGGGTGGCTACTGGATCAAGACAGGCTGTAAGACAAGCTGTGTAAATAACTGGTAAGCCGTAGTAGCCAATAAAGCAGGTGAAAATCATAACGTCTATCCCGCCTCGGCGGTGGCAGCTAACACCTGTGATAGTCAACGCCGGAGATCAGCACCGGCCACCACAACCCAATCACGCCTCAGGACCGTGATACGGCAGTACCAGGCAATGCGTGTAGCTTTGGCGGTGGCAGTTGCTCCCACTTCTGACCACCGCCCTTTTTACAGCAGAACGCCATTCCGATGACGTTGCGCTGTAAACCCTGCATCACCCGCCAAGGAAGGCACTCCGTAGTCCATTGCTTCCAGTTCGCCAGGTTCGTCCGGGCATTTTTTTAAGGTGAGAATTATGAGCGTATGCTTAAGAGATAAGCGCCGAAAAGGCCAGAGAATACCTGACGTTGAAATGCCGAACGGAACATGGTTCAAGGTACTGGATATCGAAGGAATGAGCGACTTGGTTGACACAAGGCACTATGGTGATACAGCAACCGCTACGCCATCAAAAGCAAAAAAAATGGCAGATTTGGTAGACTCCTGGACTCCACCAGATGGATGGTGCAACGGAAACGACAGGGAGTGGCATCAGAAAATGAAGAATTACATCGTGGAATTCCTGCGAAACTGCAACGGATTCACAACGCAATAACGCCGTGACATGTCACAATCAGCCCGCAGATGCGCGGGCTTTAATTCGAGGTCACTATGTCAAAACTCAGACTGAGCGCCAGAACAAAGAAGCGTAGAGCAGCAGACCAGGAAGTTATGGACAAGATGAATTACATCTTCCAGAAGGTTAAAAAGTGCGAGCATGAGCTGACAGATACCATCATTAGCACTCCGTATTTCAAGGCCCGCTAATGCGGGCTTTGTTTTATCCACACCAGCGGATATCTCCGCAATTATCACATGCAGGGATAATTATTCATAATGACCACAATTTACCCAAACGGTATAATCGGAGAAAACTTAGAAGGGATTGGGCATGTTGGAATCATTAAAAGAGCTGTTTTCTTCCTCCGTCAGCACTGCTGCGCAACGAGTAAAAAATCCTGCGTTAGGCGCATTTGCTTTATCGTGGTGTGCATTTAACTGGAAATCCATTCTTTATTTGCTCCTTAGCGATACCAAGATTTACAACAGAATCGAATTCATATCAGCTCATAGTGACTGGAAGATCTCATTTGGATACCCTGTACTATCGACAATAGTTTTATGCGGTTTCATGCCCTGGGTTAACAATGTTGTTTCAAAGTGGCAAAGCCAGCCACTCATCAATGCCGACGCAATTGAAGGCGTTAGAAAAGCGCATCAATTCAAAATCGGCGCTCGCCTGGAGAGAATGAAAGCAAGACAATATGTGGCCTATGAAAGATACAAAACCCGTGCAGAGGAAGAGATCCAGGAGATGCGAGAAAGCATCTTAAAGTCCCAAGAAACTATGGGGCTGATCACAAAGGAGCGTGATGACGCAGCGGCTGAGCTATATCAAGCTAAAGAAAAACTATCCAACTATGAGCAATTTGATAAAGACAGATCGTTTCAACTTGAAGCCGCAAATAGTCAGGTGGCACAACTAACAAAGGTGCTGGAGCAGTGCTATTTTAATTTGCTCAGACACCCTGATGATAAAAACTATAATGACCTTGCAAAGTTCATAAAATCATCACTTGAAAACTTGAATATCAAAATTCGTTATTAGGCATACGGGTCGTACTCGGTCAGCGCCTTACCCTGCTGGTTCTGCTGCTGCCCATAGTTAAACTGCTTTTTGGTTACCGGCGCGGCGTAAGTCAGGACGTATGCATCTGCGTCGTTCGGCGACCGGCCAAGCAACTCTTTGACTTCTTCCTTGTCCTGAAGAATTTTCCTGCTGTCCTTCAGCCTTACCTTGTACTCCGGCGCGCTCAGTTCATCGGCAAGGTTCTGGCTGTCTAACTGAGCACCAAGCTTCAGCGCGTCTCGGGCGGATTTGTACATCTCTCCGCGCTTATTTCCCATCTCTGGATCTGCGGTTCCGCTGCCGAACTGTATCAGCGTCCAGTTGCGCCCCCAGTTATCCCCTACTGATTTAAGCCCGGTTCCGTAGCCGTAATCGATAAACACCGCGTCGGCCTGGTACTGGTCCTCAAAGTCAGCGATGATCTTCGCAAACAGCACATCGTCTGTGGTGCGTTGCCACTCCCCGAGCTTCTTACAGTGCAGCCCCTGGCGAAGATAGATCACTGCTGGGTCTTTACCCTGGTGAGACGGGTCAACGCCGAGTATTACTGCAGCATGCTGAACCTGTTCAGGAGTAATCACCCTGCCTACTGCCGGCTGCGTCAGACCTGACGGAATGAACTGGTTTTCAGACGCGTCAGGGAAGATCCCCCGCACACGGACCTTCACGAAATCGCTGTCCTCGCCGTAGTCGTCCACCCATTTCTGGAGTTGCTGTTTGTTCGTGCCTTCCACGGTGCGGCTGTCTATCTGCGCGCACTTCCAGCGGTGCTTATATTTGCGGAAACATTCGCGGAAACGCCCGGTGTTACGCGTCGGGTTCCCGAACGCCACCCAGATTATTTCCGTGTCTTCGTCCGTCAGCGCACCTTCAGCAACTTCCCACACCAGATCGGCAATATTCGATGCTTCGTCGAATACAACGATGATACGCTTGCGCTCGTTGTGCAGGCCGGCGAAAGCCTCGGTATTGTGTTCAGACCACGGGATTGCGTCAGCGCGCCAGCGTTTATCGTGACCAGGATCGTTGCTGTACATCGCCGTGGCGGTGCAGGTGAACCAATCTTTCGTTATGGCCAGGTTCGACCATTTGATGATTTCCGGCCAGGTCTTGGTGCGCAGCTGGTTGTCGGTGTTGGCGGTCACCACCACCTTGCAGTCCTCGCAGGTGGACATACCCCAGTTAATCAGCATCGAGATGAAAGCGGACTTTCCGATGCCGTGGCCGGATGCTCGGGCCAGCATCAGCGGCTGGTGACGTGTCTCAGGGTTCTGAAGGTGATCCCGTATCTCGCGGAATGCGTCTGCCTGCCATTTACGCGGCCCGGTGGCATGCGCCAGTTCTGTTCCTTCCTCGCCCCACGGAAACGCATACAGCGCATAGCCCAGCGGGTCATACGTGAACGAGGCGATATCCTCGACGAGCTGCTCTTCCGGCGACATGGCTGCGGCTGTCATTCTTCACCACCAGCCTGCTCTTTGACGCGGCGGCGCGCTGCGGCCATGCGGTCGGCGATGGTGACGGTGCCGGAAACCTCCAGGCGCTCTTTGAACGCGTTGACGTCTACGTGCTTACCAATCAGCTCGAGGTTCTTCACCTTGTCAGGCCATTTCACCTTCTTCAGGATATGCTCGACATCCTCAACAGAGAGATCCGCCTCGCCATTCTCTTTCTGCAGAGAGGCCTGAGTCGTCTTGATGGTAGCGATATCCATCGCACTAAGAGATGTGCGCCATACCTTAGGCCATTCAGCAATCGGCTTCATTCCACCGTCGTCGTTCAGGATATCCAGCACATCCATCTGGTCGATCTCCACCAGGCGCATGAGCACGTAATCAGCGCTGACGCGCATGCGCTTGTTGCGCTCCTCCATCAGCTCAGCGATTCGTTTCTGGATTCTTTCGTCTCGCATCATCACGCTGGCTTTGACCGCAGCCGTATTAGGCGAAAATCCTGCGTCTATCGCTGCCTGAGACTGGTTTTCGGGTGTCTTAATGTAGGACTGGCAGTAAGCCTCCTGCATCGCTGTAAGAGGCTTATATTGCGTTGATTTGCGTTTGTGGGTTTTTGGTGTCGCGGCCATGATTACCACCTGAGTAATTTTATTACCATGAAGGTAATACTATCACGCCCGCGCAGATGTTACATGACTGGTATCGGGTCCGGCCGCTGATTGTCCACGCGGTTCAGGAAGTGGGTCACCACACCATGCACTGTCGTGTCGTCCAGCGCATCACCTTCCAGCGCTTCACCGTCAGGAGTTATCAGCGCCTTTCCCTGCACAACGGCGAACTCCGTGCGGCCGCAATAGGATATCAGCACGGTGTCACCCGGATGTGGTTTGTGTGAAACATTGATGATTGCGTAGCCCGCTGACGTCTCGATGGTGCGGCAGTTGCCGTCGTAGCCGCACATGCTGGTGATGGTTAGCGTGGCTTCTGCGTAGTCTTTTGCCGGAGATGGAAAGCCCATAATGGAACCTCACATAAAAATACTGTACATTTAAACAGTATAATCATGTGAGGATTTAGTCAATACGTCGTGACCTGTCACACCGCAAGTTTCGTTTCATGCCAGCCCTGCGTTACCCAGCACGCCGAGTCACCGGCGCACGGGCATGACTTCACCGGCAGGCTGTCGCCGCACCTGCCGCACCGGTTGGCGCTGATAGCTTTGATACGTCCGCGCACCCGGGCATCATCCTGGCGGATCAGCAGAGCAATGTACTCGCTCAGCTCATATGGCTCACGGCCCGGGCGACGCTCTGCGCAGTTCCGCGCCAGCATCTCCATTTCCTGCTCGTCGAGAACCAGCTCCAGCTTGCGTTCACCGGCTTCAGCCTGGCGGGCGCGCTGCGCTGCTTTGCGTTCTGCTGCTGTCTTAGCCATTGCCGCTCTCCATTTTGGTTTCCATCCCTTTCTCTCTGGATAGATAATTGAGCAGCATGCGATACGCTGCGAGTTGATATTCCTCGTTCAGGGTTAACCCTAATGCGTATTCAGCGTTACCGAGTGACTCGAGCCGCTTAATCTTTTCGGCCAGTGATTCCTGGGTTACCGTGACCATTTCCGAACCTCCCCGTTTTCTATTTCGATTACCGCTGTTTGGTCCTCACCACCAGCAAGGTCAATTCCGATGAATGCCGCAGACTGAGCCGGGACCACCACAGGCATCGGCACGCGGATAACCAGTTTTTTGAGCCTGTCGATTTCGCCGGCCAGTTCCAGCAGACGGGAGCGACAATCCTCTGCCTCTTCTCGCCACCATGCCACATCAGCTTTAAGGCGGCGAAGGCGCCGCTGTTTGAGTTTGCTCACCATAATCCATACCCGGTCATGGATATGAACTGGCAAATAGCGAACATCACTACCGTGATGACAACAACTTTGACCGGAGGCATCACTTCACCTCCTGCTGCGGTGCTACTGCGAGTACGCTGCGCCAAACATCGACGTTATGCAGATCATCAAGAATCGCTTCGCTCATTGCATTGGTCATATCACCCGTCAATTCAATAGGAACCAGTTTCCAACCATCCGGAATCACCGGAGAGTCGAGTTGTTCTGAATTACCGAACGACTGAAGCATGGCGGCGCGGCAGGCGTCCTTGCTTTCACCAAAAATAGCTGACTCAAGCACGTCCATAGCCTGAGAAGGGGAATAAGCATATTTGTCGAAAGACGGCCCCTTGATGCGCTGAGCGATTTTAAACAAGCGCTTTTCCTGTGCGTGATACAGCTCGCTAAGGTGCTGGTAGCGCTCATCAAGCAAAGATACCGGCGCTGGCGGGGCGTTAGTTTCGCTGACAACCTTTTTGACATGCTTAATTAGGCTGCTTTCGTGGTCAATTTTGAAAACAGATACAGGCTCCAGCGATGCCAGCAGCGCATCCATGGCCACCATGCCGAGCCCAAACATGTCGTACTGCTCTTTGTCTTCTACCGGGTCATAGTCCTGCTGCCAGCACTGGAATGCATTGCGGAGGTCTTTGGCCTGTTCTTTGGTAATTGTGATCATACTGTCGCTCCTTCCTGATACCGTTCAAACCAGAAAACAACTGGCTTATCGACTACCTCAACCAGACCAAAACGCTCTGCCGTTCGGAAATTTACACTGTATGCTCGCGCGCGATCCGCCTGCGCCGCCACCTGTTCACGGAATGTTTCAACGGTGAAGGTTGCTTTAAACAGATTGCATGGAGCGCAGGCCGGGAACAGATTTTCGATAGCATCATTCTCCGGCCGCCAGAACTCTCCCGTTGCGACAGTGCGGCGAGCTCCATCTTTCTGTCGCCCTCCGAATTCCCATTTCCTGAGAGCCGCTTCAACATGGTCAGCGTGCCAGCCCTTTTCGGGAAGTTCGCACCCACAATAAGCACAGCGGCCGCCAAACTTCATGCGCAGCTCCGCGCGCTGTTTTTTAGTCAGTGCCATGCTCACTCTCCTTTACCGGCTGCAGCGAAGAGCACTTTGTTGTAATTGTTCTGACAGTCGATATAGCCCTTCGCATAGTCCTCGGTGGCACCGTAATGGCAAATCTGGAACTCTGAGTACTGCTTCACGCCACGCGCTAACGCTTGCAGCTCAACAATCTGCTTGTCTTTGGCTTCCATCTCATCCAGCAGCGCCAGCACGGTGGCTGGGTCTGCCGTTGCGATGAATGTGGCGTCGTTATCGTTTCGCCACCGAGAGAGATTACCGGTATCCTCATGCCGAACGGCGGCGCGCTTGTTATCGGTGGCAAACACCTCCAGCACGTCGTTGTCGATAAACGACACCATGGCCTGCCCATGACTATCAATCCACCAATTGCCAGGCGTCGCCCTCTCCGCCGCTTCCCGTAATGCGCGTTTGTCGATGTTGCTCATTGGGCGGCCTCCACGCTGCTTTGATACTTGCTATCCCAGTCCAATACTTTGCTCAGCATTTCCTGATAGTCATCGTCCCATTCCAGCCGATCGCTTTCCCGGGTCAATTTCGCAACCATTTCGGCCAGCGTGTTTGCGGGAAGGTATCCGCGACCAAAGTCGGCTAGGCGTGATTGATAGTCAGGCGCCTCGGTCTCCACGTAGCCAAACTCGCCTTCGAATGCATCACAGTAACTACAGGACCCGTAACTCCCTTCGCACACGCCAATTTCATCGCCGAGGCGAATAAGTGCGAGCCACTCGCCCTGGTAGCAACCGAATTGCACAAACTCGATCACCTCGCATCCTGCTGCTTCTAATGCACTTTGGTAGCTCATGACTGCACTCCTTTGCGAAGCTGAACTTCGGTATTGATGCGGCTAAAATAGAATCCGAATACTTTCTTCCATGGCTTAACAACAGCGTCC
>NZ_LNII01000119.1:0-7112 GCF_001463365.1 Enterobacter sp. 50793107
CAATTACACTCCTTAATCTAAATATATCAATATTTTTGCCGATATATATAGTAAGTAAGGGAGTGTCATGAACGATTTTCATATTTTAAGTATCTGTATTCAGAATAAGGATGTGGCAGGCGCAATGCGCGTGCTGCGTGATAAATCAGAATTTGCGGTGCGCAAGATTCTGGAGAAACTCAGAGTCAGGATCACAACGCAAACCGGCAGGGCATTCTGGCATTATGTTCAGGGCTGGCTGTTAACCGCGTGTCGCCAGGGGAATATACAGCATGAATCATTCATTACCCGACGTTCTTCCCACTATCCGGAACGCCAGCCAGCTCAGTCCCGCTGCACTCGATATGGTCAAACTTCTCGCACTTCTGGCCATGATTATCGACCACACCAATACGGTGTTTCTGTCGTCAGCCTTGCCGGTGATGTATGCGCTTGGCCGGATGGCCTTCCCCCTGTTCACGCTTATATGGGCGATGAACGTACAGCGCACCCCGGAGCGACTGCAGAAGAGAGCCAATCGTCTGTGGATCTGGGCAGTCATAACGCAGCCGGTGTTCAGCCTGGCCTTCCAGAATCAACAGCCCTGGTGGGCCCTGAACATTCTGTTCGTGTTTGCAGGCGTCACGCAGCTGCTTGCCCTGCAGTACCGGCACGGCCGGAAAGGAATGCTTGCCGGGTATCTGCTCCTGGCCCTTATGATTTGGCCCCTGCAGCCGGCAAGTTACGGACTGGCAGGAATAACGCTGGCCATCAGTATGGCAACGGTTTCTGGCAGCGATACACCCGGAGTGCAGCGGCTGGCAGCCATCACTGCCGTGCTGTCACTGATTTGTTTAAACGGGTTATCGCATCTCCTGGATATGCCCGCAGAAACATTATTACTGGCCACGCTGCCTACTCTGGCATTCCCCCTGGCAGTGGTTTCATTCTGCAGGCAAATATGTCCGGAGGGCCGTAGGCGTTTCATGCCGCGTAATTTCTTTTATTATGCTTACGCCGGCCACCTGGGGATCATTGGTCTGGTACAGACTACTTTTGGCTGACTTAGGATGACGTGATGGCTATCAGTGAGAAAGAGCTTCTTGAGGCAGGTTTCAGTAACCGTGATGTGGATACTTTACTGGAGCGGCTTTCAGCAACCGGTGGCACTATGCAGGGCTTCATTGCAGCACTTTCACGACGCTTCCGGGTATCGGTATGGATCACGGTCGCGCTCGCTCTGATTATGCTGGTCATTCTCATCGCCGGCAGCCGGACACATATCCTGTCTGGCGGCATGAGTTCCCTCGTTGTCCTGACCATTGCCTGGTTGACCTTTCCACCGGCTCTTGGCTGGAAAGCATTCCGCCTGCAGAAGAATGCCCGGGGCAGGTTTCAGCAAAGTGATAGCCCGTAACCACCTGACAGATTATCGGTCGGGCTTAACTGGTTATTGGCGCAGGGCATGTTAAACTTCCCGCAGGGAAAAGGAGAGAAGCATGAACCATGAAAGTGATCTGATGAACCACGGCTTCAGTGAAGAGGACATTGTCCGGCTGCGGGCCAGTTCAGCTAAGACGGGTACGGAGATGGATACCCTGCTGAACGATCTGGCAAACCGTTTTAAGGCCCTGATATGGGTGTTGTCAGTCATGTTACTGATTTTTGTGGCCACACTTTTGGCTGGCTCGAGGATGCATACCATTTCCTTCGGCGTGGCTATTCTTGTTCTTGGCACTCTGTTTACGATTACCATGCCTTTGAAGCTGGCCTATAAATCATGGCATTACCGCCGGAAAAATCTCATTTCCCGGAGTCATCAGAAGTGATCAGATCGAAAACAACCTTAGCCTTTACCCCCCATCCCACAATTTTCATTGTCAGTTTACCCCGGGACATGGTGTCGATTTTCCGGTAAAAATCGGTGCTGATATAGTTAAACAGACGCCATGTCCCAGGTCTGGCCATTAATCCATAGACACTGTAGATATTGCCTGCAAGCGCGATCCCGTTGTATATCCCTAACCCTGTTGATCGTTCAAATCCCATGAATTTAGCGATGTTCATGGCACCATCACCAAACATACCCTGCGTGTCAGGTTCATTCAGGAACTGACGACCAACTTCACGGGTTATCGTGTTGGCCGAGTCGACAATCAGAATAGCCCCGGCAAGAACGCCTACGGGGGTCATTGAGGAAGTCAGCACGAAGCCAAATACGCCCTGCATACCTGCCAGCACCACTTTAATTCCTGAGATGACATAACCGACCATCCGGTCTTCATCCCTGACGTATTTGATCTGGGCATATAGTTTCGCATAACCGGTCTGGAGCTGCCGGCTCTGCTCAAGCAGACTGCTGTTTTCTGCCTGCAGGTTACGCAGGCAGGTCATGCACTCTTCGTCAGACTTTGCCCGCCGGGCACGCTCAAATTCGCCATTAATGACAGATTTAATTTCATCGATGAATTTGAGACGCGTCAATCCATCCCCCAGATGTCGGGCGCCAACAATATTAGCGGTATTGACGAGTTTGCGGGCCTCCAGATTAATCATGGTTTCTGCCCAGAGTCGTGCCTGGCTTTTGTTTCCCGGAAGAATTATATCCATTTTACTCATCCTGATTGAAAATCACCCGTTAAAGCTTATCGCGCTCCCGGATTTAGGCAACCCTGCTTTAAAGGGTAAAATAATAGTCTGATGCTGTCAGTAAACCTTCGCCCATGATGGCCAGCCTGTGTAGTCCAGGGTTCATGGAACATGTATGCCGCGAAGCGGCATGGAGACGCCAGCCGGAGCTGAACCGGGTGATTCTGGTGAGGGGCGTCGTAACCGGCATCAGCCGTTACGGATTGATAGGTTCTGCCAATCCCATCCCTTTCCCTGCAAAGCTATACCCGCTTAAAGCTTTCCGATTGCTAATGTGCGCGGTCGGAGTGAGTCCGTCAAGGCCGATGGCCGCTGACGGGCTGTATCTCCGCGTTAGCGCCGTCAGGCGCTTACGAGCGTGTATGAAGTGATTACCGCGACTTAACTACAGCTACTCTTGATACTAGTTACAACATCCCTCTTAAAGCGAGGGTGTTCCGGCCCTTTGGGCCGGGGCGGCGTCGGTTTAGCAGGGGTTAGGTATGTATGCGGTGCCGGGTTCTGGCCAGAAAGGGGCCCGGCGCTTGCGACGGGAGGTACTTTTGATTTTGTTCTGAGCGCGAGGCCGTGAGGCCGCTGCATGCGAAGGCATTTTTCGTTATCCACAGAGTGACTGCAGACAAAGATCTACTCTGGAATGAAATGAACAGAGAGATAAAAACGGTGAAGTAAGACTGTTTTGCGGAATGTCTTTTATTCGTTTCCGGGTTACTTCACTTATTCGTTTGCGGATTTCTGTGTAAAAAAAAGAGACAGTGGCCACTGGGGGCCATAACGACAAGCAGAACGTCATGGTGACCGGAAGGAGAACGGAGTGAAGGTTGAAAAATGAGCAGAGTGGCCGAAAAAAACCAGCACGAAAAGCCCCGGTGAGGGGCCCGTAAACAAGAAGACTGTTGTGTCGTCTGTGACTAGTCCGGGGGAGAAAGCGCCAGATCCAGCTGGTAAAGATGCTGGATGGCCAGAGCCTTCAGGCGCTCAGATGTGCACCAGTACGCTTCGTCAGGCGGGAGGGTGCGGTAAATCCATTCAGACATTGCATGGAGTCGTTCATCTGCCGGCAGCTTAATCAGATTGTTGGCACGTTTACGCTCCGCGCCTTTATTGCGGCGGTAAACGAGTGCCTCCCGACGCTTACGGCCAGACCAGCATTTCCGCGCAGAGTGGGCCTGAACATCATCATGTTCGCTCATCACTCCTTCCCGGATCAGCTGCTCACGCTCGGCGCTCTGACGGAGCTTCTTCTCCTGCTCTTTAAACAGCTTGTCCATATCGACGCCCAGCATCTGGAATCCCACGGGGGTTATATAGACATACGTTGGCAACCAGGTGCGGGATTCACGATCCCAGGCGCGTTCTTCTGCGAGGCCCAGAACGCCAAACCGTACCTGTTCCTCAATAAGCCGTGAAAGGCGTGACACCGTCACCTCCGTTTCAGGAATGACATTGCCTTTTGCGTCCTTTGCACTGAGTTCTTTTGCAAGACGGGAGATACACATGCCGACGGTATGCTTGCCGGCATCACAGAAGCTGATGAGCACTGGCCAGAGCGCATCGAGCAGGCGCTGACGTTCCGGACGGAAGCCATATTTACGTCCCGCCTTACGGCGGCCGGCGACATAGAGAGGGTGACGAGAAACATGCATGCGCAGGCTGACCTGCCCGGTTTCTTTGTCTTTTTTCACCAGGCGATTGTAGGCATGACCGAGCTGTCCGGAGAGCTTTTTATAATGCTCCGGGCGATACCAGGCCGGGTTCTCACATTTGGCTTTTGTGGAATGCTCACCGCGTTTGCGGCGGGTCAGTTTTTTGACCGGTGCAATGAGGAAATTACCCTGAGTGCCGGCATCGACATCCTGGCAGAAACGGGTTAGCTCATCTTTCGGTAGATCTGACCAGTGAACAGAAATCTGATTGTCATTCACGGCGGCCTGTTCTTATGGCGGCCGGGTGTTGTGTTATGT
Source organism: Enterobacter sp. 50793107 (assembly GCF_001463365.1). NCBI lineage: Bacteria > Pseudomonadati > Pseudomonadota > Gammaproteobacteria > Enterobacterales > Enterobacteriaceae > Enterobacter > Enterobacter sp. 50793107. Next base: position 4,593 of record NZ_LNII01000119.1, read on the forward strand.
GGTGCATGCGTTATAATCCTTCACAGGCCACGCGCCTGCTTTTGGACCCCCTGATATCTGTGTCTTCCGCCAAGATGATGACAGATGTCGGGGGGGTTGTGCATTCAGGCTCCGGGAAATCCCGTTACCTGCTCCTGAACGTTTTACTGGACACGTCCTGTCCCTGTCTGTTTCCGGAAGTCCGCATTTCTTCCGTAAAACCATCTTTTGCCACCCGCCTGCCTCACCACAAAGCAGTCAAACCGTCAGTTTGAGTTAGGACACAAAAGTAATCTGAATCAACAATCTGTCCCACCACAAGACGATCGCTGACGATCCGAATACTACCTTCTCATCAGTAACTTTTCCAGATGTTAGACCAGATAACAATCCATAGTTTTCATGCTAATTGTCCGGATGAGACTGCTAGCAAGCATCGCACGCAGTAAATTCAGGGCGTTGGGTTTGATTTGGTAGGCCAGAGCAAGGAAAATAATTTAGAGGAAGAGCTTTACCTAATAGTTGCAAGTTGACTCTTTCGTATGTTCACTGCACTTAAAAAACCGTATAGCTTTTGCTATACAGAATCCATATGGTATGCTTGTAAAGCAATCGCTATACAAGGAGCGCACTCATGAAATCAGATGTTCAGCTCAACCTTAGAGCTAAAGAATCTCAAAGAGCACTTATTGATGCTGCAGCAGAGATTCTCCATAAATCACGCACGGACTTCATCCTGGAAATGGCATGTCAGGCTGCGGAGAATGTGATCCTCGATCGTCGCGTATTTAATTTTAACGATGAGCAGTATGCAGAGTTTATCGATATGCTCGATGCACCGGTTTCGGATGAGGCGGCTATTGATAAACTTCTGGCAAGGAAACCTCAGTGGGACGTGTAACAGCACCAGAACCATTATCCAGCTCCCATCAACTAGCAGAGTTCGTCAGTGGTGAGGCAGTACTTGATGACTGGCTTAAACAGAGGGGATTAAAAAACCAAGCTCTTGGTGCAGCACGAACGTTCGTCGTTTGTAAAAGAGACACTAAACAGGTTGTCGGTTTTTACTCTCTGGCCACCGGCAGCGTTAACCACGTGGAAGCAATGGGAAGCCTCAGGCGCAATATGCCAGATCCAATTCCCGTAATCATACTTGCTCGCCTGGCAGTTGATGTTTCATACCGTGGCCAAGGGCTCGGGGCCGATTTACTGCATGATGCAGTTCTGCGCTGTTACCGTGTAGCTGAGAATATTGGAGTCCGTGCGATTATGGTTCATGCACTGACTGAAGAAGCCAAAAACTTTTATCTTCACCATGGCTTTAAGGCATCACAAACTCAGGAACGGACATTGTTTTTAAAGTTACCACAGTGAGGTTTGAGGAAGAAAGGGGCTTGTTCGATATTTAAGATATTGATTTATAATGACTTTACCATTGAATTTAACATAATCTTTGTTATGCGAAGTTATTGATTTATAAGGGTAAGTTGCTCATTTTTACATGAAATACGCACTAATGAATGCGTTTTGAGTGATTGCAGGAAGGCACCTAAAACCTAATAAAATAGCCCAGCCATAAGGCTCAGGCACACGTCCAGAACATAAATCCCGGTCGCAGACCCTGGTTTGTTTGAGGCAAGTTCAAAGCGGTAGAATCGACCATCAGTGCTACAAAGAACTGGGTACACTAAAATTTAAGAGCAATGAATCCGGCCATTGTTAATCTAAGTGCCAGTATGATTAAAATTTACTCGCATGGATAACATCCATTATAAATACAACTAAAGTATGAGATGCATTAACTGCGAGTCTAGCTTCGGCAACTACTATCTGCGGAGGGTTTTGACCACGCCCATGAGCACTCCCTATATGTGACCGGAATGCGCCAATACCGTCGATTAGTGATGAAATTCCTTTTAAAATTTTGTGCTGGTCACCCGCTAAAGTGGGATCGGAATTAAGGTCCAAGTCTGGCTGTACGACAGCCCAAAGTGGTGCTACATTCAATTTTTGTGGCATAGGTAAATTGAATTTTTCTATGTAGCATTTTAATGCAGATTCAATTATAGCGCATGCGGCAGTGACTGATGCATGTGGATCGGTTTGAATATTCTCCACTGCACGAAGAAACTCATTTTCAATGGATGAATAGTCACCAGACTTTAGATAATCCTCTAACGTCTTAGAAATCGGAGTAGACCCAGACTTAGTTATAAATCCATTGAGTCTGTAGACTAATTGGTTCTTGGATAAAGCATCAATTATTCTTTTTTGTCCACTTTCGACTGTAGACCCAGCTCCTGCCCTAGAGAATGAATTTGGAGGTAAATCCATATATTTTTGGATAATTATCCCCAGTACTGAAATTGCATCTACTGAGTCATCTTCATTGCAAGCTTTAAGCCAATTGCTGCATTTTGTTTCACAGTTTCCTGGAGGCACCTCACCAGGTGCGCCCGATTCCATAAACAGTGAATTTAAAGTTGAATGGCTAAAATAATGCTCACCCAGTACCAGCCACTTATACACAAAAGAAGCTGC
>NZ_LNII01000120.1:0-11495 GCF_001463365.1 Enterobacter sp. 50793107
TGCCAATAATAACCCTACGAAACTACGTTCATGCTAGCGTGGCATTTTTATTGAAGGGGAAATCCATGTTCAAAAAGGGGTTAACGCTTATGATGCTGGTCTGCGCCCTGTTTTCCGGCCAGCTGATGGCAGGACACAAAGGCCATGAATATTTGTGGGTTAAGAATGTTGATCATCAACTCCGGCACGAGGCAGACAGTGATGAATTACGCAGCGCAGCGGAGGAATCAGCAGAGGGTTTGCGCGAACATCACCTGTGGCAAAAATCGCGCAAACCGGGTACTCACTTTCGTTAATTAATTACCCTTACGTTTCGGCAGGGTTTTCATCAGTTCGTCGGGGCTCACGGAGGCAACAATACTGCCCGGTGGCGGCATTTTGAAAATATGGTTTTTCATTTTGCCAATAACGTGCATTTCACACGGACGACAATCAAATTTGAGGGTCAGCACCTCGTCGCCATTCACCAGCTGCATTGGCGTAGCTTTCCAGCTCTTAATATTGCCTTTCGCCTGTTTCGGGCAAAGATTAAAGGCAAAACGCAGACAATGTTTGGTGATCATCACCGGCACATCACCCTTCTCTTCGTGCGCCTCATAGGCAGCATCAATTAACTGCACGCCGTGGCGATGATAAAACTCGCGCGCTTTATGGTTATACACGTTCGCCAGGAACGATAAATGCGACTCGGGGTAAACGGGCGCTGGCACGGTTTCCGCCTTACGGCTGCCGCGCGGATAATTCGCCAGTCGCGCGTCATCCAGCATCTCTGCCGTTTCCCGGCGGAACTGGTTCAGCAGACTATTTGGCACGAACAGCGCATCCGGCAGATTTACCGCAATGTTGCGCGCATAGTAAATGGTCTGTCCCAGCTTCGCCACGCCATCCTTCAGGCTGTTGAGGGCTTTTTCTGCATTGTTCGCCACCTCAAACAGACCGTCGAGGGTATGCGTGACGCTGATGCCGTCTTCACAGGTCATGGTCAGGATAAGCTGCTCTTCCCAGCCACCTAACTCGATATCCACCGCAATGCGACGCTCGCTGGAGGTTTTCAGCAGCGCCTGCTGCCAGTTGTGGTCAAGGTTACGGTTCAGCGCAGCGTTAGGACGTGCTTTATAGAGATCGGCAGGCATCTCGTTTGGCCACACGCGATAGCGGTTTTCACCGGTCTTTTCCACCGTATTAGCACGGAAGCCCACGACTTCACGTTTGATCATCACGTTCAGACCATCCCCGTTCGCCAGCGGTTCGGTCACCGACACGTCGAGATAATCTTTGGCGACCTTCAGCACCTCACCCACCGGTAAACCGATAAACTTCGGTGAATCAAACGCGCCAATATCGCCTTTACGGGCATTGACGAAGTAGTCCGTGCTGCCGCGGTGGAAGGTTTTATCCGTCGACGGAATAAAGAAATGCTCGGTGCGACCGGCAGACGCGCGCGCCAGGTCACCGCGATCTTCAATAATGGCGTCCAGCATCTGACGATAATGGGCGGTTATGTTCTTCACGTAGCTCATGTCTTTGTAGCGCCCTTCAATCTTGAAGGAACGCACACCGGCATCAATCAGCGCGCCCAGGTTGGCGGTTTGATCGTTGTCCTTCATGGACAGCAGGTGTTTTTCGAAGGCGACCACGCGGCCCTGATCGTCTTTCAGGGTATACGGCAGACGGCAGGCCTGAGAGCAGTCACCGCGGTTGGCGCTGCGGCCAGTCTGCGCGTGGGAGATATTGCACTGCCCGGAATACGCCACGCACAGCGCACCGTGGATAAAGAACTCAATGGTGGCATCCGTCGCCTGGTGAATATCGCGGATTTGATTCAGGTTCAGTTCGCGCGCCAGCACGATCTGGGAAAAGCCCGCATCGGAGAGAAACTTCGCCTTCTCCACGGTGCGAATATCGCACTGGGTACTGGCGTGCAGTTCAATTGGCGGAATATCCAGCTCCAGCACGCCCATGTCCTGAACAATCAGGGCATCCACGCCGGTCTGGTAGAGATCGGTGATCAGACGTTGCGCAGGCTCCAGTTCATCATCATGCAGTATGGTGTTCAGGGTCACGAACACTTTCGCCCCAAAACGGTGGGCGAACGGCACCAGCTCGGCAATATCGCTCAGGCTGTTGCTGGCGTTATGGCGGGCACCGAAGCCAGGACCGCCAATGTAGACGGCATCAGCCCCATGAAGGATCGCTTCACGGGCGATGGCGGCATCGCGGGCCGGGCTTAAAAGTTCAAGATGATGGGATTGCAGGCGCATACTTCGTCGTTATCCGTTATGGTCAAAATGGCGGCTATTGTAGTCAGAAGTATGCATCAGCGAAACAGTTTTGCGAGCCTTTAGCGGGGATAATGAATCAGGGAGTGAAAATGCACCGGTCGGCTGCTGCTGTTGCGGTAGGCATGCGGTTTATCCCCGGCAAAACGCACGCCCTGATCGGGGTAAAGGGTTCGCCATTCGCCGTCAATTTTCATCTCCAGTTCACCGCTTATCACCACCACGTGTTCAATCACCCCCGCCTCGTGCGGCGTGGATTCACTCAGGGCGCCGGGCGCCAGGATGATGGAGAAATGATCGAACTTCAGCGTCTCATCCCACGGGAACAGCGGTTTCACCACCATCGCCTGCTGCTGCGGGTCGAACACCGCCTGCCGGTCTGCCTCCGGCGTGATAAACGCCGAGAACGGGACGTTTAGCCCCGTGGCAATTTTCCACAGCGTCGACACCGTTGGGCTGGATTCATTACGCTCGATCTGTCCCAGCATGGCTTTTGACACCCCCGTCTCTTCTGCCAGCTTTGACAGGCTCCAGCCGCGCGCCTGGCGCTGCGTCTTGAGTGTTGTAGCAAGATGTTGTGTGATTTCCATGTTTCCTCCCGAGGGGGTAAGCATACCACTTGTACGCTATAACGCACAGTGCTACCTTATTGCGGACGTTATAACGCACAACGGAGATATTATGCGCCAGTCAGCCCCTCTTTTTCCCGCCATTCTTACCGGATTTGTTGCCGTCCTGGTCGGTTATGCCAGCTCGGCCGCCATCATCTGGCAGGCTGCTGCCGCGGCAGGTGCCAGCGCACAGCAGATCGCCGGCTGGATGACCGCACTGGGGTTTGGCATGGGGATCAGTACGCTCGCCCTGTCATGGTGGTATAAAGCCCCGGTGCTCACCGCCTGGTCAACCCCCGGCGCGGCGCTGCTGGCTACCAGTCTGCACGGGATAACGCTTGCAGAAACCATCGGCATTTTCATTTTCGCCAATGGGCTGATCTTACTGTGCGGCCTGACCGGACTCTTCGCCCGCCTGATGAAGCTCATTCCCCATTCGCTTGCCGCCGCGATGCTGGCAGGCGTACTGCTGCGCTTTGGCCTGCAGACGTTCAGTCACCTTGACGGCCATTTTCTGCTGTGCGGCAGCATGATTGCGGCATGGCTGGTCGCCAAAGCGCTGGCACCACGCTACGCCATTGTGGCGACTCTGATAACAGGGAGCGTGGTAGCCTGGGCGGGCGGTGACGTTGTCACAAACCGACTCACCCTTTCCCTCGTCATGCCACAGTTTATTGCACCGGCGTTTAGCCTCACCAGCCTGGTCAGTATCGGCTTGCCCTTTTTCCTCGTGACCATGGCGTCGCAAAATGCGCCCGGTGTCGCCACGATGAAAGCGTCGGGCTATCCGCTGGCGGTATCTCCGCTGATGATCGCGACCGGCGGGCTGGCGCTGCTGCTTTCGCCCTTCGGCGTCTACTCCATCTGCATTGCAGCCATTACCGCAGCCATTTGCCAGAGCCCGGATGCGCATCCGGATGCCAGTAAACGCTGGCTGGCAGCGATGGCGGCAGGCGGTTTTTACCTGCTGGCGGGCGTATTCGGGGGATCCCTCACCGGGCTGATGGCGGCCCTGCCGCCGAGCTGGATCCAGACGCTGGCAGGCCTGGCGCTGCTGGGCACCATCAGCGGGAGTTTGTATCAGGCATTGCATAACGAAACGGAGCGTGACGCGGCGATTGTCACGTTTCTGATGACCGCCAGCGGCGTGACGCTGCTCGGGATTGGCTCTGCATTCTGGGGGCTGGTGCTGGGAGGCGTATGCTTCGCCGTTTTATCACGTCTTCGCCGCGCGTAGCTGTGAAGGCGTCATCCCCATCACGCTGCGAAAGCGGTTGCTGAAGTGGCTGGCGGAGTTAAATCCACAGGCGAGTGCAATATCCGTCAGCGGCGTCGCCGTATGCTGCACCAGCGTTTTGGCTTTCTCCATGCGGCGCTGCATCACGTACTGGTGCGGTGCCAGCCCCGTCGACTGGCGGAACATGCGGGCAAAATGGTACTCACTGAGCGCGGCCTGCGCCGCCAGTTCAGCCAGCGTGAGCGGTTGAGCAAGGTTCTCTTCGATAAAGGCCAGCACGTTGCGCAGTACAAACGGCGATAGCCCGCCGGTGACCACCGGCAGCTTCCACTGCACATTCGAATAGTTCTGCAGCAGATGGGTCAGCAGCAGCGTCGAGGCCGTGCTGAGCGTCAGCTGGTTGGCTTTTTGCTGCCAGTCACAGCCGAGCAAAAACTGACGATAGAGCGCAGTGATTTTTGCATCGCTGCCAAAGATTTTTTCATCCAGCGTCAACGACAGCGGGCGTTTGTCCCAGATTTTTTCACCCACATCGCGCAGATGGTCATCGGTGCAGTAGAGGTGGACAAACGACAGGTCATCGCGAATATCCCACGTCGATTCACTCTCTTTCGGCATCAGGCAAAAACGATCCGGCCCGCCGCCGTTTTTCCAGCCGCCCGGCGTTTTTTGATAGCTCTCATAACCGTCCGCCACGTACAGGCTCAGGGTGTGATGATTGCTTTTTACGGTGATCGTGTCGCGCTTGTTGTACCACGCCGCCAGCTGGATAGCGGAATTGAGCGCAACGGTTTCCCGCAGCACGGCGTTCTGTTGGCGTAGCGTTTCAAAGGTATCGTAAGCGTGTGACATAACCGTTAGCGCGTCTGTGAATCAGAATGTCAGTCTAAGAATTGTTTCTTCACGTTGCCAGACCCCGGAACAGAAAAAAGCGCAAGATTTTGCAAGTCCGCCGCAGGACGGTGAAAGCCTGTCAACGCCCTCGTCGCCATACTGTGGGTTTCCGTGGTTTGAGAAGAGAGACAACATGAACGCATTGTTATACGGACTGGTGGTGGTTATCTGGGGAACCACCTGGATTGCAATTTTCCTGCAGCAGGGTCCTGTGGCGGCCCCGGTGTCCATTTTCTGGCGTTTTGCGCTGGCCAGCGCCACGATGATGGTGGTGCTCCTGGCGCTTGGCCGCCTGCGTAAACTGGCGCTGCGGGATCATCTGTTCTGCGTGCTGCAAGGATGCTGCGTGTTTTGCTTCAACTTCTGGTGCTTTTACACGGCAGCGGCGCATATCAATACCGGCCTGGAGTCAGTGATATTTTCCATGGCGGTGCTCTATAACGCCATCAACAGTTTTATTTTCTTCGGACAGCGTCCACCCGCGCGTTTCTGGACAGCGGCCGCCCTGGGTCTGGTGGGGATCATCACCCTCTTCTGGGACGATCTGCTGGCCAGCGGCTGGAGCGTATCGCTGCTGACGGGCATTGGCCTTTCCGCACTCGGCACCTACGGCTTCTCGCTGGGCAACATGATCAGCATGCGGCATCAGCGCAGAGGGCTAGAGACGATGACCACCAACGCGTGGGCGATGCTCTACGGTACGCTGGTGATGGGCTGCATCGCGCTGTTCAGAGGCGACAGCTTCGCGCCGCAATGGACGATGAGCTACATGGGGGCGCTGGTCTATCTGGCTCTGTTTGGCTCGGTGATTGCCTTTGGCGCCTACTTCACCCTGGTCGGACGCATTGGTCCGGGCAAAGCGGCCTACAGTACGCTGCTCTTCCCGCTGGTGGCGCTGTCCATCTCCACCGTGTATGAAGGCTACGTCTGGCACATTAACGGCATTATCGGGTTACTGCTGATTCTGGGCGGGAATATGGTGATGTTTACCAGACCGGAAACCTGGTTCAGACGCCTGCGTACGGCATAAAAAAACGGCCTGCGCGTGCAGGCCGTATATGATTATTTCGCTGTTTTATGCACATCAAACATGGTGGCGTCCGTCGCCATGTCATCAACAACCTGCTTCAGCGTCGCGAAGGTCATTGGTGAATTTTCGTTGTTCAGCTCTTTACCTTCACCTTTACGAACAACCTTGATTACCGGTTTGTTCGTCGCCGCATCAATCAACTCACCCTCGAAAAAGAGATGGGTATCCATGGTGCGATGGCCGGTTGCCATCTGCGTACCTGCCACCACCAGCGCAACAGGCACTACTTCATAGAACTGCAGACCTTCTTTCTGCGAGCTCACCCCGGTGATCGCCCCGCGGAAAATCAGGCTGTGTTTGCCCGGCGTCGTCACAATTGGCTTGCGTTGGCCAATCGCGGTTTTCATTTTTTTATTGGTGTAATTTAACAGCTCATCAAGCGTACGTTGACCAATCTGAGTGGTCGGTTTAGGTGCCGGATAATAGGTAATCGGCGTCCAGATGATACTGTCGTAATTTGCTTCGTTATAAGAAGGATCGACCCAACGCAGGGTTGGTTTACCCGTTGCGGATGTCGTTTGCTGCAAGCCTGAGTAATCTTTCAAAAAGCCGGAGTATTGTTCAGGCGCGGCGACCTTGGATGAACACCCCGCCAGCGCCAACAGACCAGAAAGCACTGCAACTTTAAAAAAAGTGTGAGTACGCATGATGGTTTTCCATGTTATCTGCAAGTATGCATTTGAAGTTATAGCAAAAGTCAGGCGGGTTTGTTGTGACAAAAAATGATGCCGGGAGCACAATTTGCGAAAAGTCTGCCCGCCATGCGACGGGCAGTGAAAAATCATGGTTTGATATCAACCTGCCAGAAGATATGTTTGCCAAACGGGTCGATTTCGTACCCCGTGACTTCCTTACGAACCGGTTCAAAAATCGTGGAATGCGCGATCATCACCGCGGGCATCTGATCGTGCATCATCTGCTGAGCCTGCTTATACAGCGCCACGCGTTTGTCATGATCGGTTATCGATTTTGCCTCGGCGATGATGTCATCAAACGGCTTGTAGCACCATTTGGCCGAGTTTGAACCGCCGTTCGCCGAGGTGCAGGTAAAGAGCGGACCAAAGAAGTTGTCCGGATCGCCGGTCGCCGTGGTCCAGCCCATCAGCGCGGCCTGATGTTCGCCGCCCTTCACTCGCTTCAGGTACTCGCCCCATTCGTAGGTGACGATTTTGGTCTGCACACCCACCTTGGCCCAGTCCGCCTGAATCATCTCCGCCATGCGTTTCGCATTCGGGTTATAGGGGCGCTGCACCGGCATCGCCCATAAATCGATGCTGATACCGTTGGCAAAACCGGCCTCTTTTAACAGCGCTTTGGCTTTTTCGGGATCGTATTCGTAATCCTTCAGCTCGCTGTCGGCCCCCCATACCCCCGGCGGCAGCAGGTTCTTCGCCGCCGTGCCAGTGCCGTGGAACACGGCGTCAATAATGGCCGGTTTGTTGATGGCCATCGCCAGCGCCTGGCGCACTTTCACATTATCCAGCGGAGGCTTCTGGGTATTGAACGCCAGGAAGCCGGTATTCAGCCCCGCCTTGCTCATGAGATTGATATCCTTGTTCGCCTTCATCCGCGGCAGATCGGCCGGGTTCGGGAACGGCATCACCTGACATTCGTTTTTCTCGATTTTGGCAAAACGGACCGACGCATCCGGCGTAATGGTAAACACTAGCCGATCCAGCTTCGATTTCCCCTGCCAGTAGTCCGGGAAGGCGGTGAACAGGATGCGGGAGTCTTTCTGGTATTGCGCCAGCTTAAAGGGGCCGGTGCCGATGGGCTCCATGTCCACCTTCTCCGGCGTGCCCGCCTTGAGCATCGCGTCGGCATATTCCGCCGAAAGAATGGAGGCGAAATACCACGCCAGATCGGCGACAAATGGCGCTTCCGGGTGCGCCAGGGTAAAGCGCACGGTATGGTCATCCACTTTATCAATCGCGGTGATTAAACTGCCAAACTCCAGACTTTCAAAGTTGGAATAGCTGCCGTTAGAGACGTTATGGTACGGATGATTAACATCCTTCTGGCGCATAAACGAGAAAATCACATCATCGGCATTAAAGTCGCGCGTTGGCGTAAAGGACTTATTGCTCTGGAATTTCACCCCTTTGCGCAGATGGAAGGTATAGACCTTGCCGTCTTCGCTCACCTCCCAGCGATCCGCGAGGCTCGGCACCAGCTCCGTGGTGCCAGGTTTGAAATCGACCAGCCGGTTATAGACCGGCACCGCGCTGGCGTCCACGCTGGTACCCGAGGTATATAACTGAGGATTAAAATTTTCCGGAGACCCTTCGGAGCAATACACCAGCGTTTTCGCGGCTACGGTGGAACTGACCGTGAGCGCGGCGAGTGCCAGGGTTAACGTTGTGAGTTTGCTTTTCATCATTTATTCCTGTCTTTTAATTCGACGGCTAATTAATTCTTTTGCCATTTCATAAATAACATTAAAGTGAGGGAGCAAACACCCGAAAAATAAATAAGGAAGAAAACACTATGGGCTCGCCGCTTTCCAGACAATTAACGCAACGCTTTTTCCGTTATCTCGCCATCACCAGCCAGAGCGATGCAAAAGTCAGCACTCTCCCTTCCACTCCGGGCCAGCATGAGATGGCGCGAGAACTGGCCAAAGAGTTGACACAGCTGGGCTTAGACGACATTGTCATCGATGAATTTGCCACGGTCACCGCGGTAAAAAAAGGCAATGTGCCCGGCGCGCCGCGGATTGGATTTATTACCCATATTGATACCGTTGACGTGGGATTATCACCGGATATTCATCCACAAATATTAACCTTTAATGGTGAAGACCTCTGTCTGAATAAAGAGAAAGAGATCTGGCTTCGCGTCAATGAGCACCCGGAAATTCTGGCCTATCCCGGCGAAGAGATTATTTTCAGCGATGGAACCAGCGTATTAGGCGCAGATAATAAAGCCGCCGTGACCGTGGTGATGACCCTGCTGGAAAACCTGACGTCGGCGGATCAGCATGGGGATATCGTGGTTGCGTTTGTGCCGGATGAGGAGATTGGCCTGAAGGGGGCAAAAGCGCTGGATCTGAAGCGCTTCGACGTTGATTTTGCCTGGACGATTGACTGCTGCGAGCTGGGTGAAATTGTCTATGAAAACTTTAACGCGGCGGCGGCAGAAATCCGTTTTACCGGCGTCACCGCGCACCCCATGTCTGCCAAAGGCGTGCTGGTGAACCCGCTGCTGATGGCGACGGATTTCATTAACCATTTTGACCGACAGCAAACCCCGGAGTGCACCGAGGGGCGTGAGGGCTATATCTGGTTTAACGGCATTCAGGCCGGGCAAAACGAGGCCGTACTGAGAGCGAATATCCGCGACTTCGATCAGGCAAGCTTTGCCGCCCGTAAGCAGCAGATTGCCGACGTCGCGGCGCTGATTGCCGCCCGACACCCCACCGCAAAGGTGGAGTACCAGATTGAGGATACCTACAGCAATATCAGCAATGCGATTGGGGAAGATCGCCGGGCCATTGACCTGATGTTTGCGGCAATGGAATCCCTTGGGATCACCCCCAAACCCACCCCGATGCGCGGCGGAACAGACGGCGCGGCGCTTTCAGCCAAAGGGTTGTTAACCCCGAACGTCTTCACCGGCGCGCACAATTTCCACTCACGGTTTGAGTTTCTGCCGCTGTCGTCGTTCGAGGCCTCTTACCATACTGCCCTGCAACTCTGTCTGCTGGCCGCCCGTTAAGCGGGTTTACGTGCCAGCAGGGTCGCGAAGCGCAATTTGATGCGGTTGCCGTTCTCGTCGGTGCGGTGCAGTTCGCCGGGATCTTCGTTGTACTTAAGCAGATCCCAGCCTTCGTAATAGTGGCTCAGTTCGCCGGTTTTGAATGCAAACGGGAAGCCGACGGTACAAGGATAATCCGCAGTATCCATGGCGGCCACAATCAGGTTGTAACCGCCCGGTTTCGTGCAGCGCTGCATATTGGCGATCAAACCAGGGATGGTTTTCGCTTCAAGGAACATCAGCACCACGGTGGAGAGAATGAAATCGTATTCCCCGTCAAAGCTCAGGCTGTTCAGGTCTTTGATCGCCGTCTGCAGATTCGCTATGCCTTCCGCCGCTTTAATGCGTTCGATGTTATCGATGCTCATGGGGTTTTTATCCCACGCCGTCACATCGTAACCGTTAGCGGCCAGATAGAGGCTGTTGCGGCCATTGCCGCAGCCGAGATCGAGCGTTTTACCGGGCTTAACGATCTCTGCGCTGTACAGCACCTCTGAATGGGTACGGGTGAGTCCATATTTCTCGGTGAAGTAGTTTTCGTCGACAGCCATTATTGTTCCTCAGATTGCATAAGCCGTGCTTTCTCAGTGCGCACCAGAAGTTTGCCCTGTATCAGCAGGATGAATGTACGAACCAACAGCATCCCAATGATGAAGTTAGTGAAGATAAAGAGCGGCACGGCAATGGCGTGGAAAAAGCCTGACGCGCTGCTGTGCCCCAGATGCAGACCGGTGGTTGCCAGTGCCGACACGCCAAACGAGAAGCTCCAGAACGATGCGTTAAACGGCTGAGACATATACCACGGCAACAGACGCAACATAAACAGCAGTTGCAACAGGCCATAACCGAACAGCATTTTGGCAAAGGTATCGGCTTCCCCGCCGTTGACGCTAATCCAGGCGCTGCAGGCCACCAGCGCCGGGGCCAGTTGAATACCCAGCGACGTACGCAGTGCGGTGGGCAGTTCACCCGCGCTGCGAAGGCGCTGGAGAATAACCGGTTCCAGGCTGAGCCAGGAAAAGACACCTGCGCCGAGGAAGACTAACCCTGCATCGTTAAACCCCAGCGCACCACACGCCATCGCGCTGATAAAATTGTTTGCCACCGTAGGCAGATATAACCCCGGCGTTGTCGCCTCCTGAGGATGGTTACCGCGCCATAGCCCGGCGCTTTGCCAGGCGGAATAGGCAAGCTGCACCACCACGCCCACGGCAAATAACACCAGCGAAACCGGGCGGTACCAGGGGACAAACCCAATGGCAACCAGCATCGTGGTGGCCGGAAAAAGGCTGACAAAGCTGCTCATCACCGGGTGTCGCATTTCCGCCAGCACGCTACGCGGGAAACGCACCGCGCGCGTAATAAACGCCACCGTCAGTAAAAACCAACATACCACCGCAAGGGCAACCAACCCCTCACCCGGCCAGCGCGTAACCGGCCAGAGGGTGCTGGCGTATCGCCAGGCGAACCCCATGCCGATGATGCCAAGGACCATGCCAAAATAACTTGCGGGCAGGTTAAGTACCTGCCGGGTTTCGTCATTTTTATTCATTAATTTTAAAATTTAAAATGTATTTGAAATGCCATTTTAAGGTGTTTCCGCCTCGGATGCCAGCACAACGCAAAGC
>NZ_LNII01000121.1:0-12863 GCF_001463365.1 Enterobacter sp. 50793107
AAGAGAAAGGTATTAGGATAAGGAAAATTTCTGTATCTGCTGCGGAAATATTCTTATCATTGTGGAAAAAATATGATCTTGACGGAGGGAGGGACCATTAAGATTAACCATTTCTTGTTCTTGTTTTATTAAGGCGGATATTGTCTACCGGGCATTGGATGTTTTGCGAAAACCAAAGCAAATATAATCTTTCTCTCTGTACGATAGAAGGAAGCGATTTTCAATTAAACTTTTACGGTGATAATTATGAACACGAAAAAGGTCTTTCTGCTCAGTTACGACATTTATCTTTTCTCAGGAATAAGGTCATTTCTGCCTAATCTGGTACTCGTTGATTCTGGAACGTTTGTTTCTGATTCAGACATTTTAATGCCACAGTACAACAGCTGTTTGTTAATCATTGATAACAGAGTGCCATTTTGTATAATACAAAAATGGCTGCAAAGAAATAGCAGCCAGTTTATCTATGTTAACAGTATTGTTCTCACGATGAGTGACAGTAAATGTATCAATCGAGGCTGTGAAAATAGTGAGTCTGTTAACGCTAAAGTAAGCTGTAATAGCCTTATTTCTGTTCTAAAAACTAAATTGATGTCAAATGTGCAGGGGGGCGCTCCGTCAACATTGGGCTGCGTTGATAGATTTCATTTAAGTGATTTTGAACAAGAGATGATTTACGCCTCTTTCACTAAAGTGGGGCTGGAAGAATTTTGCAAGGCAAATTCTTTAACGCCAAAATCGCTCTATCGTTATCGAGATAAAATAACTCATCGCCTGAGTTTTGATAACTTTAATGAGACTATAATTTATCTTTCCAGAAATGGTTTTTTGGCAGAACGATGGGGGGCACATGACAACAAGAAAAGCCAAACAATGACAGAGGGTATATTTGATAGCAACGAAGCTAATAGATTAACTCTGGCTTTGAAAAATGATGAGATTGTGCCTTATTTTCAACCCATCCTCGGAAGTAAAGGAGAGCTGTGTGGCGTTGAGGTGCTGGCGCGGTGGCCTTCAGGCCACAACTATGCCATTTCTCAACGTGAGTTCATCCCGCTGGCGGAAATTAGTGGTCAAATAAACGATCTGACAAGTTATCTGATGAATAAGGTCGCGAGTCATTTAAATCACGATATTACCTGGCAGGGACAGTCTTTTTTTGTGGCGTTTAACGTGAGCCCCTCAAATTTGAGTAACCCTGTTTTCTATTGGGAATGCCTCAATTTTTTGGAATTAACGGAATCACTGCCAATAAAATTGATGATTGAGATTACTGAAAACCAGACACTGGTAGTCACGCCTGCAATAAAAGAGTTAATCCGTTCGTTACGTAACCGGGGTGTCCTCTTTGCTCTGGATGATTTTGGAACGGGATACGCCAATCTGTGTTGTCTGAATGAACTCGAGCTGGACGTGATTAAGATTGATAAGATCTTTATCAAAGGGATCCATGCAGAAGATCAGACGCTGCCGATGCTGGAATCGATCATTAATCTGGCTGGCATTCTGGGGTTACGTACTGTTGCAGAGGGCGTGGAGTATGCCTGTCAACGCGAATGGCTTATCGCCCATAAGGTTGATTTCCTGCAGGGGTATTATTTCATGCCACCTATGGCACTGGCTGAATTTCATCGCTATATGCAGCAGTATGGCTCCGCAGCAATAGGGTCTGCATGGAGGAGAAAAAGACTAAATTCAGACCCAATGCAAGTGGAGCGTTGTCGCTCACTATAGATACCGATACTGAGGCCCCACGAGATGATCGAGGGGCCTCAGTTTGTGTATTTAACTAAACATCACCTGCGCCCAGCGCGCCAGCCCCGCCGTGACGGAGCCAAAGTCATCGCCGCCGGCAATTGGAATGCCCGGCAGCTGTTCTGCCAGCGCTTTCTTGATCAGCGGCGAACGGGCGCTACCGCCGGTCAGGTAAATCACGTCCGGCTTCTCTTTGCCGTTCTCCAGCGCCAGTTGCACCTGTTCCAGAATGCGCTGCAGCGGCTGGGCGAGCGCGGTTTCCAGTCCTTCCTGAGAAATGGCGGTTGCCAGATCTTCACTGATAAACGGCAAGGAAACCGCGTGCTCCGGGCGATCGGAGAGGGCGATTTTGCTCTCTTCGGCAGTACGCACCACGCGATAACTCAGACGCTGACGCCAGACTTTGTAGAGCAGGGCGACCTTGTCGGCCTCCCGGGCATCGCGCACCATATCGTTCAGGAAGCGGCCATTCGCGCTGCTGTAAAAATCGCTCTGCGCGGGGACGTCGTTGATGGCGATAGCGTTCCACCAGGGCAGGATCGGCAGGGCGATCCCTTTTTCCGTTTGCCCACCCATGCCCAGCAGTGGCATCAGGCTCTTAAAGGCGAGCGCGATATCCAGATCGTTACCGCCCACGCGGCAGCCGCTGTGCCCCAGCAGGCTGTTTTCGCGGTCACGACGGTTATGCCACTGCGGCCCCATCAGCAGCAGTGAGCAGTCGGTGGTGCCCCCGCCGATGTCGACGACCAGCACGCGCTTCTCTTCTGTCAGCGTGGCTTCAAAATCCAGCCCCGCCGCCACCGGCTCATACTGGAATACCACGTCGCGAAAGCCCGCGCGGTGCGCGGCACGCTCAAGGATCCCCTGCGCCTGCTGGTTAGCCTCGTCGCCACCCAGCCCCTGGAAGTTGATCGGACGGCCAATGACCGCCTGATCGATCGCCTCCGGTACCTGGGTTTGCGCCTGATTGCGAATGTGCAGCATCATGGCGCAGACCAGATCTTCAAACATCGCCACCTGCTGCGGCTTCAGCCCGCTGGCGCCGAGAAACGATTTTGGCGATTTAACGAAGTAGACCTCTTCCGGGTCGTCAATGTAGTGTCCGAGCGACGAGAGGCCGAACTGGACGCTCGACGGTGTGACGTCGATATCTTCTTCGCGGTTAAAACTGACGGCCCGGCGCAGCAACGCTTGTGATTCCGCCGCCGTGGCCGGAACCTGATGGTGGCGGAACAGCCATTCGCTGACCGCTTCGCGGGTTGGTGCGCAGAGCATTGACGGCAGCAGCGTACTCTGGTTTTCCATTTTCAGGAGCAATGGTTGTCCGTTTTGCATAATCGCAACCGAACAGTTCGCCGTACCGTAGTCGAATCCAATAAACACGATTAATCCCCATGCCAGTGAGAAGGGGCGAGACTTTAGCGGAATGCCCGACCGGCGACAACAGGAATATGAAAGCAAGGCGAAACAAGGCCTTTCGGTTTATGCTGAGGTGAACAAAAAAGGAGTGACAATGTATACCCTGACCTGGCAACCCCCTTATGACTGGCAATGGATGTTTGGCTTTCTTGGCGCGCGTGCGGTGGAGGGGATCGAGACGGTTACCGAACGCTACTACGAGCGCAGTTTCACCTGCCAGCGGCACCAGGGGATCTTTCGCGTCACCCCGGATCTGAACACCCATACGCTCAACGTCACGCTTAGCCCGGGGTTAATCCCGGTTGCGCAGACCTGTCTTGAACGCATCGCAGGTCTGTTCGATCTTGCCTGCGATCCGCAGCAAATTCAGCAGGCGCTGGGCGACCTTGGCGCTGCGCGACCAGGGTTGCGCTTACCGGGGGCGATGGATGCCTACGAGCAGGGCGTGCGGGCGATCCTGGGGCAACTGGTCAGCGTGGCGATGGCGGCGAAGCTGGCCTCACGGGTGGTAGCCCTGTGCGGCGAACCTGTAAAAGATGCGCCGGGCTATCTGTGCTTTCCCACACCTGAGGTGCTGGCTGCGGTGGATCCGCTGGCGCTGAAGGCCCTCGGCATGCCGGTCAAACGGGCGGAGTCGTTGATTCATCTGGCCCGCTCCGTGGTCGACGGCACGTTTCCGCTGTTCCCGCCTGCGGATATTGAGGCCGGGATGAAAGCCTTACAGCAGCGGCCGGGGATAGGGCGCTGGACAGCAAATTACCTTGCCCTGCGCGGCTGGCAGGCGAAAGATGTGTTCCTGCCGGATGACTACCTGATTAAGCAACGCTTTGCTGGCATGACGCCTGCGCAAATTTGCCGCTACGCCCAGCGCTGGCAGCCGTGGCGCTCTTACGCCCTTTTGCACATCTGGTATACCGACGGCTGGACGCCATCAGTTGATGGCGAAATAGCTGGTGTTCAGTAGTAGATCCAGCGGCTGCGGCTCACCGATGGTGTCACCGAAAATAAAATCAACGCCGATGCCGGAGAGCGTATCCATCATGATGGGTTGGTTACACGGACCGGCGATGGTACGCATCCCCAGACGCTGGGCATGGCCCTGAATAATGGTAACCATCATCTCATCCATCAGGTTGCCGTGCACATTGGTCACCACTTCGGCGTCCAGCATCAGATAATCAGCCACGTTGGCACCAAGGTGGCTAAAGAGCTCCATGTTGCGTCCCGCCTGGCTGAGCACCACGCGGCAGCCAGCGTGGCGGAGCTTTTGTAGCCCCGTCTGGACGTTTGGATCCGGGTTTGCCACAACGTCGATCGCGATGACCAGATGCAGCAGACGGCCCGGTAAAGGCCCTTTATCCAGCAGGTCGAGCAATTCGTCGATCAGCGTGGTGCTGGCTAAACCCGCGGCGGACAGGGGAAGGGCGACCCCGAGGCCTTTTTTGGCAACCGGAGCGGCATACGCGCGGAAGAATTCGCTAAATATACGGCGGTCCAGCGCATGTAAAAGCTCAGGCTCCGCCAGGCCGGAACGGAAGGCGTGCTCTTCCAGCACTTCTCCCTGGCTGGTCCACAGGCGCAGCGAAATCAGCCAGAAGTTGCAGCTTTCCGGGATGCGCGGGGAGGCCACGCTGCGGGCGATCATCATCAGATGGTTGTCTTTGATCATATGCCACTGTTCATCAAGCGACATCATGCTGCGCGCGCTGTGGGCCCGCTCCTGCTGCGGCTCGTACACTGTCACCACGCCGCGACCGTTGTTTTTCGAGGCGTAGCAGGCAATGTCGGCCTGGGACATGACTTCCGAGGCCTGATGATTATTTTCATCAATCAGCGTGATCCCCGCGCTGGCGCCGATCCGGTGCAGGCGGCCCTCCCACATAAAGTGATAGTCGTTGATGGTATGGACCAGCCGACCCGCAATATAGCGGGCACTTTCAATATTGCAGTCCGGCAGCAGCAGCCCGAATTCATCCCCGCCCAGACGCGCCAGCACGTCGCTGGAGCGCAGCATGGTCAGCATCAAGGACGCAAGCTCCCGCAACAGGGCGTCACCCGCCGCGTGGCCTGCGGTATCGTTGACGGCTTTGAAGCGATCAAGATCGATAAACACCAGCGCATGTCGCTGGCGCGTCTCCTGAACGGTTTGCAGCAGCCGCTTGAGGTGATTTTCGAAACTGACCCGGTTTGCCAGATGGGTGAGGGCATCGTGAGAAGCGCTATAACTGAGCTGACGCAACATTTTGCGCGATTCGGTGACGTCCTGAATAACCAGCACCGAGCCGATATTCTGCCCGTCCAGCGTGCTGAGTGGGGTGATGCTGTAATGGATATCAAAAACGCCGCCGGTACGGCAGTTCAGCACCACATCCTGCTCGATATCTGAACGGGACATATCGCCGCTGTGAATATTCTCCATCAGTGGCCCTTTTTCGCCGAAGGTGATATGCAGAACCTTCAGCACCGGCTGGCCGATGGCCTCGGTTTGCAACCAGCCGCTCATTTTCTCTGCGACCGGGTTCATAAAGGTGACATTCATGTCGACATCGGTACACAGCACTGCTTCGCCGATGGAGTCGAGGGTAATATGCAAACGCTCTTTTTCCTGGAACAGGGCCTCATTGAGCTGCTTCACTTCGGTCATGTCCATATTGATACCGAGCAAGCGTTCGACTTCCCCCTGTTTGTTCAGGACCCGGTTCGCCAGGGAGCGAATATGGCGTACCCCCTCTTTCACGCGAATACGGAATTCAAGCTTAAACGGCAGCCGTGAAATGAGTGATTCCCGAAGCACTTTTTCCGCATGGGCGCGATCTTCAGGCAGCATCGTATCGTGCCAGAGCTGCCACGTAGGTTTGATGTGCGGCGGGATTTCATACAGCTCAAACATCCGCTTATCCCAGCTGATGATGTCCGGCTCCAGATCCCACTCCCAGATGCCAATGCCGCCCGCTTCATTGGCAAGGGTAATGCGCTCCATCAGCCGTTTATTGACCCATTCGGTCTGCTTCAGATCGTTAATATCTTCAATCTGGGCAATGAAATAGAGCGGTGAACCGTCGGCATGACGTACAACCGAGACCGCAAGCAGCGCCCAGACCACTTCGCCGCTGCGGGTATAGTAGCGTTTCTCAAGGGTGTAGGTGTTGATATCCCCGTTGACCAGTTGTTCAAGCTGTTCGAGATCGGTGTGCAGGTCTTCCGGCCAGGTTAGCTGCTGGAAGGTGAGCGACTGCAGCTCCGTCTGGCTGTAGCCGAGAAAGTTACACAGCGCTTTATTGGCCTGCAGCCATTGGCCGTCAATGCTGACCAGCGCCATGCCAATGGCGGAATACTCCATCGCATTACGAAAACGCTCTTCACTTTCAGTGATGTGTTTTCGCTCTGCGCGAAAGGCATACATCACCATGGTCATGACGTTGGCTGGCAGAAGCAGCATCAGGAACGGCAGCCAGGGGGCGTTCAGCATCGCGCCGGTGTGCTGCGTAGTCAGCGCCTCCGGGTTATGGGCAATCATCAGCGAAACCACCATCACGGTGACCAGAAACACCATAAAGGCTTCCATGCGCGGCAGGCGCACAGCGCTCCACATCAGCAAGACAATGACGCAGGTAAAAGGCCACGGCAGCCAGACGATGGCCGCCCAGCTAAGGACCAGCGTCACGGCCATGGTTACCAGCGTTTCCAGCAGCAGCTTCGGGTCTCGATGGCGCAGGAGATAGTGCGGCTTAAACAGTAACCCTAATGGCACCAGGGCCAGTGCGCCAACCGCTTCAGACAAGACCCACACGAGGAAATTACGCAGCGGCTCCGGGCTGGGTATCAGTAAATGCACCAGCACACCGCCCACCAGCGGGGGGATCAGCGCGCTGCCGATGGCCAGGCGGATCCAGTCATTCAGATTCTGCAGCGGGTTGTACCAGGGGAGCAGTTTGCGCAGTAATAATGCACCAACTACCGCTTCCACCACGTTAATGGCGGTATAGGTCGGATTAATCGACGACCAGGAGAAGAGCATCCACGAGGCCAGAATATTGCCAAACGAACAGGCCAGAGCAATACCGGGCCACATTTTTCCGGCGTGGCGATAAAACGCCACCATCATAATGGCGGTGGGAAACCAGAGCGGAGCCAGCAGCGCGCCGAAGCGGGTCAACTCCAGCGAAAAAAGGGTAAAGATAAAGGTGACCAGGCCCAGACAGACAAGTCGCATAAGAGGATGTGGGGTGGTAACCAAAACCCGCTGGTGTTGTTTATTCATTACCGCTTTATCCAGAGACGCCATGCCGTCAGGAGTGAAGGTCCGGACGAGTGAATGTGCTAATTTGGTTTATGCTAGTACAAACAATTTACAATTCATATGGCGACTGCTCATAATTTGACATCATAGATTTATTAAATAGTTAGTGTTTAAAAAAATCCTGTTAAACGCTGAAAAAACGCGCGTAAAAATTTCACTCAGGGAACATAACGTCACTTTTCAGCCTGTCTCGCATAACCTGCGCTTTCGACTGGTATCACGCCCGTGAAATCCCTATAATTGCCGCGTTTGACGCTCCGGCGTCGTCCTTCCTTAACATCCAGGTTAATCAGGTCGCTAAATTTATGACTGATAAGTCTCATCAGTGCGTCATTATAGGCATTGCCGGCGCATCGGCTTCAGGTAAAAGTCTTATTGCCAGTACGCTATACCGCGAACTGCGTGAACAAGTTGGTGATGAGCACATCGGCGTCATTCCCGAAGACAGCTATTACAAAGACCAATCCCATCTGTCGATGGAAGAGCGCGTAAAAACGAACTATGACCATCCTAATGCCATGGATCACAGCTTGCTGTTCCAGCATTTAGAAGCGCTCAAGAGCGGCCAGGCGATTGAACTGCCTGTTTATAGTTACGTGGAACATACCCGCACGCAGGAAACGATTCGCATTGAGCCAAAGAAGGTGATTATCCTTGAAGGCATCCTGCTTCTGACCGACGCGCGTCTGCGCGAGTCAATGAACTTCTCCATCTTTGTTGATACCCCGCTGGACATCTGCCTGATGCGCCGCATCAAGCGTGACGTGAACGAACGTGGCCGTTCAATGGACTCCGTCATGGCGCAGTACCAGAAAACCGTTCGCCCAATGTTCCTGCAATTTATTGAACCATCCAAACAATACGCCGATATTATCGTGCCGCGCGGAGGCAAAAACCGCATTGCCATTGATATCTTAAAAGCGAAAATCAGCCAGTTTTTTGAATAAGCCGCGCGAATTGTGTACCGTTCAGAGATAACCTGCTTTGCCCTGAGGCGTTATCCTCAGGGCACGATGCACGAAAGGAGAGAGTGCCATGCGTCTTTGTGATCGCGATATAGAAGCCTGGCTGGATGAAGGCCGCCTGTCTATTACCCCACGTCCACCCGTGGAGCGTATCAATGGTGTCACCGTTGATGTGCGACTGGGGAATAAATTCCGCACCTTCAGCGGCCATACCGCACCGTTCATCGACCTTAGCGGGCCGAAGGATGAAGTCAGCGCCGCGCTTGATCGCGTGATGAGTGACGAAATCGTTATCGACGAAGGCGAGGCCTTTTATCTGCATCCGGGCGAGCTGGCGCTGGCGGTGACCTTTGAATCGGTGACGCTGCCCGCGGATCTGGTGGGCTGGCTTGATGGCCGTTCCTCTCTGGCGCGTCTGGGGTTGATGGTACACGTGACCGCGCACCGTATCGATCCAGGCTGGTCGGGCCGAATCGTGCTGGAGTTTTTCAACGCCGGTAAACTGCCGCTGGCGCTGCGCCCGGGCATGATGATTGGTGCGCTGAGCTTTGAACCGCTGACGGGTCCGGCCGATCGTCCTTACAACCGCCGTCAGGACGCAAAATACCGCGACCAGCAGGGTGCGGTTGCCAGCCGTATTGATAAAGACTGATCGTTAGTCCATTGAGGATGCCATGAGAAGAGTTCTGACAACGCTGATGATTTTGCTGGTGGTGCTGGTTGCTGGCCTTTCAGCGTTGGTTCTGCTGGTTAACCCGAATGATTTCCGCGCCTATATGGTGCGGCAGGTCGAAGCCCGCAGTGGTTATCAACTGAAGCTGGATGGGCCGCTGCGCTGGCACGTCTGGCCCCAGCTCAGCATTCTCTCTGGCCGCATGTCGTTAACCGCGCCGGGGGCTGCTCAGCCCCTGGTGTCTGCCGATAACATGCGCCTTGATGTGGCGTTAGTTCCGCTCTTTTCGCACCAGTTGCAGGTCAACCAGGTGATGTTAAAAGGCGCGGTGATTCAGCTTACCCAGCAAACTGAAGCCGTGCGTAACGCGGATGCGCCGGTTGCGCCGCGGGAAAATACCTTACCTGATGAACCGTCAGATACGGGCTGGTCATTCGATATTGGCAAACTGAAGGTGGCCGATAGCGTGCTGGTTTTCCAGCATGAAGACGATGAGCAGGTCACCGTACGGAATATCAACCTCAAAATGGAGCAGGATGAGCACCATCTTGCTTCGCTGGAGTTTAGCGGACGGGTCAACCGCGATCAGCGCGATCTCACTTTGTCTCTGAATGCCAGCGTCAATGCGTCGGATTATCCGCACCAGCTTACCGCCGACATTCAGCAGCTGAACTGGCAACTGACAGGAGCCGATCTCCCTGCCCAGGGGATTGCCGGTCAGGGAACGATGCAGGCCGTCTGGCGTGAAGAGTTAAAACAGCTTGAGATGAATAATCTCAACCTGCAGGCGAACGACAGCAGCCTGAAAGGGCAGGCGAGCGTCATTCTGGAGGCGAAGCCGAAATGGGTGCTCAATCTGCAGTTTGACAAGCTCAACCTGGAAAACCTGCTTCCTCCGCCTCCGGCGAGCGCTACGGACAACGATCCCGCGCAGCTCGGGCAAAACCAGGGGAAACAGACGCGTCCGGTTATCTCGTCTAATCTCGATCAGCCGGACTATAACGGTCTGCGGGGCTTCACGGCGGACATTCTGCTGAAGGCCAACAGCCTGCGCTGGCGCGGTATCGATTTCACCGACGTGAGCAGCCAGATGTTCAACCAGAACGGTTTGCTGGTGATCTCCGAACTGAGCGGCAAAATGGGCGCCGGGCACCTTTCCCTGCCGGGCACGCTGGATGTGCGTAAAGAGGCCTCGACTGCGGAATTTCAGCCGCGTCTCGACAACGTTGAGATTGGCACCATCCTGAAAGCCTTTGACTACCCCATCTCCATGACGGGTCAACTGACGCTGGCGGGGGATTTCTTGGGCACGAAGATCGATGCTGATGCTTTCCGCCGCGACTGGCAGGGGCAGGCTCACCTTGAACTGAGAGAAGCCCGCATGGAAGGGCTCAACTTCCAGCAGCTGGTACAGCAGGCGGTGGAGCGTAGCAGCGATGTTAAAGCGCAGGAAAATTACGACAGCGCCACGCGTCTCGACAGCTTTAGCAGTGACCTGACGCTCGACAACGGGCAACTCTCTCTGAATAGCATGCAGGGGACCTCCTCACTGTTGTCATTAACCGGCGAGGGCAAGCTCGATCTGGTAAAAGAGACGGCAGATACCCACTTCAACGTTCAGGTGCTGTCCGGCTGGCAGGGTGAAGGTAAGCTGATCGACTTCCTGAAAGAGACGCCGGTACCGCTGAGCGTATATGGCCAATGGCAGTCGCTGAACTACAGCCTGCAGGTGGATCAGATCCTGCGCAAGCATCTGCAGGATGAAGCCAAACGTCGGTTGAACGACTGGGCGGATCGCAATAAAGACACCCAAAACGGGAAGGACGTGAAGAAGCTGCTCGATAAGCTGTGATGCCTGTTGTGCCGGGTGGCGGCTGCCAGTGCGGCCTGATGCCCTCACCCCATCCCTCTCCCACGGGAGAGGGAGCAACTTGTTTTTCCTACACCTCAAAATCCATCTCGTCTTCGTCGCGCAGCGGTATCAGCTGCACCTTCTGCACGCGATGGTTTTCAATCTGCAGCGTCTTGAGCATATAGTCGCCTACCTGAACTTCTTCACCCGGCTGGGGAATGCGCTGCAGATACTCCATCAGCAGACCCGCAATGGTGTGATACTCGCGCTTTTCATCCAGCGGCAGGGGAACATACTGGACCAGGTCTTCAAGCGGCATATGGCCGTTGGCCGTCCATGAACCGTCCGCGTTTTTCTGAATGTCGTGGCGCGCATCGATTTCATCCACTTCGTTTGGCAAATTACCGGCGATGGTTTCCATCACGTCGCTGAGCGTAACCAGCCCCTCAACCGAACCAAACTCATCCACCACAAAGGCAAAGTGCGTACGCGCGTTACGGAATTGCTCAAGGGCAGAAAGCAGTTGCAGCCCCTCCGGGAACACCAGCGGCTGACGCACCAGGGCGCGCAAATTGAGTGCCTCACCGTGCAACTGCTGTTGCAGCAGGTCAATGACGTGCACCACGCCCAGCAGCTCCTCTTCCTCGTCACCCCCCGTCACGACCACCCGGGTATGCTGGTTTCTGTCCAGCAGGGCGCGGATCTGCTCTTCCGGGGCGGTGAGGTCGATATGTTCGATGTCATGGCGCGACGTCATGATGCTGCTGACCGTGCGCTGGTTAAGATTGAGCACCCGCTCAATCATCAGCCGCTCCTGCGGGTTGAAGATCTGCCCGTCACTGTGATCGGCCAGCATCGCGGAGGATTCGGCATCCAGCTCCGCATCTTCTTTCTTCCCGCTGAGCAGGCGCATCACCGTGTCGGCGGTGCGTTGACGTAATGTCTGATTTGCCGAGAGGAAGCGGCGGCGGTTGAAAATCGCCAGCTGGTTAAGCGCCTCAATCATGACGGAGAAACCAATGGCGGCGTAGAGATAGCCTTTCGGAATGTGGAACCCAAAGCCGTCGGCCACCAGGCTAAAGCCAATCATTAACAGGAAACTCAGGCAGAGAATCACAATGGTCGGGTGGCTGTTAACAAACCGGGTCAGCGCTTTACTCGCCATCACCATCAGCGTAATGGCAATGATCACCGCAGCCATCATCACCGCCAGATGGTCGACCATCCCGACGGCGGTAATGACGGAGTCCAGGGAGAAGACCGCATCGAGCACCACAATTTGCGCCACCACCGGCCAGAATTTAGCCCCACGCCGCTGGGTGGGGTTTTCGCTGTCTTTGCCTTCGAGCCGCTCGTTCAGTTCTACCGTGGCTTTAAACAGCAGGAACAACCCGCCGAAGAGCATGATCAAATCACGCGCGCTAAAGCTCAGGCCGTGAACGGAGAAAAGGGGCTTTGTCAGGGTCACCAGCCAGGAGATTGAGGCCAGCAGCAGCAGTCGCATCACCATCGCCAGCAGCAGGCCCGTTACGCGCGCACGGTCGCGTTGCGCCGGGGGGAGTTTTTCGGCGAGGATGGCGATAAAGACCAGGTTATCAATACCGAGCACTAATTCGATGACGACCAGCGTAACCAGCCCGGCCCAGATTGATGGATCGGCAATCCATTCCATAGTAATCGCAATACCTTCTGTTATATGAGCAATGTCACACTTCGATCATGGATAAAGCCAGGGGAAATTGCAATGCCGGGCTGAGATTTCTCTTAATACGATCCGGCAAAAAGGAAGAACAATGCGGAATCTGTAAATAAGCTAAATACGTAGATTTAATTACGGCGAACGCATTTTAGGATATATCGCAATAAATGGTTTTTATTTTAATTTTGTCAATATAAAGA